>JABUUG010000027.1:0-16870 GCA_021443285.1 Bacteroidaceae bacterium | reverse complement strand
AGTTGGTCGCGTAACTGGTCATTGCGGTCAATCTTATAGGGTGGCATGTATGCGAGTATGTTTTGCCAATGTAGTATTTGATTTTGATTTACTTTTAAGAACGTGGAGGAGGATATAAGGTCGCGAAGAAGGAAGTTTGCAGCCGTTACTTCTTGTGTGGGTGAGGTTTTGTTTATGATGTAGTTTCCTTGTGGGTCTTTTGTTTTGAGTGTCCTTTGGAGTTTTTCTGCTACATTGATCATATAGGGTAGTGCTTCTTCTCTGAGGAAGAGGGAGTCGAGTGTATAGAGATAATAGTCATAGAGGAGGGAGGCGGCTTCTGCCTGTTGGTGTAAGGGGACGGATGAAGGGTAGGCAGCGGAAGAGGGGTGGTGGGCGGTGTAGGTGCTGGGGATGGTGCTATAGCATAGTTTATGGTAGATGTGGCGGTTGTAGGTATCAACAATAGCCTTGTCGGTAGGTTGGTGTGTTGGAAGTTCTATGGTCATTTGGTTGTACAATGAGAGATGAACGGAGATGTTACGCTTGAGTAGTTCGGCGTAAATTGCGGGTGAGATATTCTTTTCGTCTTTGGAAGATAGGGCGGCATAGCCTGTTGCCATAACGTTCTCTATTGCCTTTTCAAGTGAGTCTGTATTGTTTATTTCCATTTGCTCTGAGGGTGCCATGGCTATGAACATAAGTGCCTGCCTTACTTTCTTGGGCTTTATTTCATTGCCGGAAACGGAAATTCTGCCATTGTCGGGTACTACTTTTACAACGGCCTCGAGACCCTCATATCTTCTGCTACCCTCACAGACAGCCTTACGGAAGGTGGAGCGTATGGCGAAGCCTTGCTTGTTTGGTGTAATCTTGGTTCGCATCTGGAGGGCACTGAAACCCGAGGGGGATGTGACTTTTATGTTGGGGATGTTGATTCCCTTGTCGGCGGTTATGAGGGACATTGCAACTTTATCTTTCCTGGAGACGAATGTCTTGCTGGTGAGGCTTCCTTTTGTGTCTGTCCATTGGAGACGGACTTCGCCTGTGGTGAGGTCTTCTGTTGGTGGTGTCTGCTTGAGAGTCGCCGTATTGCTGTGGATGTTGATGTTGAAAGCTGTCAGTAGGCTGCCAAATATGACATTTATATCGTTATTGCCTGCCTTTGGTGTGATTTCGAGTATGAGCTCCCCATTGCCGCTGTATAGTATGGGATTCGTCTGGGGGCTGGATGTCTGCTGCGTTTCCTGTGAGAAAAGCAGGGAGGGTATGAGAAAGAGGATGAGTAGTGCTATTTTTCTGTGGACAGCAGTGCGGTATAAGAGAGCTGCTATTTTGTTTTTTCTTTCCATGCTGTTGAGAGTCGGGCTTCCGTTGGTGATGAATATTGTGGTTTATAGAACTCTTTTCCGAGGAGTTGGTCTGGGAGATACTGCTGTGGGACGTAGTTTCCGGGATAGTCGTGGGGATATTTGTATTGGTCGCTGTATCCGAGATCTGCCATTAGTTTTGTGGGGGCATTGCGTATGTGCATGGGAACGGGGATGTTTCCGGTAGCCTTCACTGCATCAAGTGCTGCGCCAATGCCTAGATATGCGGAATTGCTTTTCGGAGAGAGGGCGAGGTATATAGTGGCTTCTGCGAGGGGTATTCTTGCTTCGGGCCATCCTATCTTGCTTACTGCATCAAAGGCGGCATTGGCAAGGAGCAGGGCGTTGGGATTGGCAAGTCCAATGTCTTCTGTACTGCTGATAATGAGTCTGCGGGCTATGAACAGGGGATCTTCCCCTCCCTCTATCATACGTGCAAGATAATAGAGTGCGGCATTAGGATCACTGCCACGAATGCTCTTGATAAATGCGGAGATGATATCGTAATGCATGTCTCCCATCTTGTCATAGGCGAGAGGCGTTGCTTCAAGTTGTCTCTCTACTAGTGCGTTGTCTATGACAATTTTGCCTTCGTTTGCTGCACTCTGTATTATCTCGAGTATTCCAAGCATTCTGCGGGCATCACCTCCACTATACCGGAGCAGTGCTGCGGTTTCCTTGAGTTGTACACGGATTTTTGAGAGAGCGACATCTTTGTCTATGGCACGTTCTAACAGTTGCAGGAGTTCTTCCTTTTCCAAGGCTTTCAGCACGTACACCTGACAGCGTGAGAGCAATGGACGAATGACTTCAAACGAGGGGTTCTCTGTTGTTGCCCCAATGAGCGTGAATACGCCGCGCTCCACAGCCCCGAGCAGACTGTCCTGCTGAGACTTGGAGAAGCGATGGATTTCATCTATGAAGAGTATCGGACGGCTCTCTTGGGAAAATAGTGATACTTTCTGCGCTCTATCTATCACGTCGCGAACATCCTTCACTCCGCTTGTTACGGCAGACAGGGTGTAGAACGGCACCTGTGCGGTGTTTGCTATTATTTCGGCAAGTGTGGTCTTCCCTACTCCCGGCGGTCCCCAGAGTATCATTGACGGTATGCGATGCTGCTCTATCATAGTGCGCAACATTGTTCCTTCACCGACAAGATGTTTCTGGCCTATGTAGTCTTGTAGTGTTCGTGGGCGTAGTCTTTCTGCTAATGGGAGCATAAGTATTTATTGGAAGTTTTTCTTTAGTGAAGTGAAGTTAAAGAGGAGTTAATGTGGAGTTAAAGGGACATATGTATTTATTGGAAGTTAAGGGAAGTTATGCTGCTCCGCAGCGGAAGTTAAGGGAGTATGTACTTGAGCATCAGAAGCTATTGTCCTTTAACTTCATAATTAATAGAGTTATGCTAAGGATTGAGGCGGACAACGCGAAAGCCCTGCATGGTAGGTTGCTTCTGCATGTAGTGGTAGAGAGTTATATTCTCTTCTACAACTTTGCGATTCTTTTTCAATGAGGATGCATTTATAAGGTGCAACCCGTCTTTGTGCCATTTGGCAAAACCAAGATGATGGGTGTCAAGACCAGCCTTTGTTGTAAGGAGCACTATTATATCGCCGTCGTGAACGGTTTCTCTCATTTCCTTGGTGTTGAGTGCAGCCTTGCTTTTGGGTATATATTTGTATGACTTACCGGAAAAAGATTTTTCCATATTTTTTATTAGGGGTAGTTGTGATGGGTCGTTTTTCAACATCTTGTAGTTGTTTATGTGGATAGTCATCCAGTTCAGTTGAACGGTTTGTGTAGAGGAAAATATATTAGCAGGAGTTTCCACGAATGATATAATCCCATTGGTGCGATTGTTTTCCGCCCAGCCTGTAAAGTAATGGTTGCGTCTGCCATAAACAACTTCGCCATTTTCATAGCGGATAGTCCTGAGATTTTCCTTGAATGCAGCATAAGTGAAGCATTGCTGCCTGACACACAGGCTGAGTGCAAGTACCTGTTCGACGAATGTTGAGCAATCGACCTGCCTGGTGTTGACCACAAGCATTTCCTTAGGATTGTCTTCAAGTGTGAAGGGTATGTATGGTGTTGGTTTACCGTCAGCACGCTTAATAAAGAATGATGAGAAAAAGATGTTTGCGTTGTCCATCGAACATCCTGACTTCCTTGCCTCTGCAAGTGCATTTGTAACGAAAAGGCTGTCCTCGACAGTGTCCTGAACGGAATATTTTTCTGCACGTTGTTTGTTTTCGGCAAAAGCAGGGATGGGATTAAGCAGTGCGAAAAGCAAAAATATAATTTGTATCATTTTTGTTGGGAGGGAGGAAACCTTAAGCTGACACGCAAGGAGCCGGGGGGTAACTGGATGATAGGGGCACGCAGGGGAGCGGGAAGAGGCTACCACTCAAAGCGTTTTTGGGGGTCGCGGAATTCTTTACGTCTTCCGAAATTTATGCCGACATAGAGACTGACATTAGCGAACCAGTTTGAAGTATTGAACTGTTCTGCTCTATAGGAATAGAAATGCATAACTCCTACAGCCCCAGCATACCATCTCATGTTGTTATAAACCAAGGCCATTCGTCCGCAAGCATCGAAGTTAAGGTTGTTGATTGTAAAGTCGCGGAATGTAAAATTGTCTTTTCCTGAGTCTCCAAGTGATTTCTTGAATGAGATACCTGCCGTCAGCGATGTGGCAAGCAGGAGGTTTTTGGCAAGCACAAAATTGTATGCGTATCCAGCAGAGAAGGTCAAACACTGCTGATCTATGTATTTGAATCTCAGGGTAGTATCAATATCCACTGTATATCCCTTTCCTGGGTATCTTCGATCCAGCTCCTCATTGAGAGTATTTCGCAGTTCGGGGTAATCGAACCATAGTTTATGGCGCATATAACCTATGCCCACAGTGGGTGACCCCGCACTCTTCAGTTGGAGATTACTCTGCGAATATGCTGCAGTATTAGAGTATTTTCGCTTATTGAAAATCCAATTGAAGTTGAAACCTTTTATTGATGTTTCAAGTCCCGCAAAAGGGAGGTCTTCAAAATACTCTCTTCCCATAGAGTTCTGTAGTTCGGCCTGCTTTATCTTGTAACCTTTTCCCGACTCACGCCAGATGAGGTCAAGGGTGAAGAGTGAACTGTATATACTGATGTTTATATCGCGAAAACCTGACATATTCAGGTTCTTTATATCAAACGTGTAGCCCAGGAATATCCATCTCCACCCTCCGTAGGGTCCGATTTTCGTCTTGTTTTCAGGAGCAAATATGAATTCCTGTCCAGACTTGCTTTTGAGTCTGTATGACTCGAAGGTGGTGGTCGATTGAAGCATCACCTCCCAGTTGTACTCCTGAGGGCTTATATAGCTGGAATCCACCTCATTGATGTAATAGATTACATCCTCAGCAATCTTGACACAGCCCTTAAACAAACGCTTGAAAAAACCAGGTTTCTTGTTTGGAGTAATGGCGATAACGCTGTCTCCTACCATCTCGCTTGAGGCAATAACAGCGGGAGTTGCAGGAATGCTGTCTAACGATGCAGTCATTGTAGTGTCCACTTTCGCAGCAATCGTAGAAAAGTGAACTGAAACAAACAGTAATATGGTGAAAAAAAACCTCAAGATCGTTCAAGATATACTTCAAAACTTGTTGAGTATTATATCCATAACCCAGTTCGTAGGTGTTGCAGAAACACTTGTACAGTCGCATGTGTCTCTATCCAGAAGGGTATTAACCACCCTTTTTATCAATGGCAACTGAACAACAGGCGGTGCAGGAATCTCAATATCCTTCTTACCCTCTGTGGTTAGCAAAGTTATGGGTTCATATGTGAATACAGAGAATTTCAGTGTACCCCTATCTCCGATTATGTAGATGCGGTCTTCCTTGGCTGACGGGTGACTTACGAAACACCACGACCCAGATGCAGGCAGACCATTCTCAAAACGAAAACACGCACTCACGGAATCCTCCGCTGCATATAGCCCTCCCCTATTGGCAGACAGTCCCTTTGCTTCTGTTATGACCCCAAAAAGTTGCTGAAGAAAGTCAAGTTGATGTGCGGCAAGGTCGTAGAAATATCCACCTCCAGCAATATCCGGCTGGAGTCTCCAAGGGAGTTTTGACATGGCGTTATAATCCGCCTCATGGGGTGGGCATGCAAAACGTATCTGGACATTGACGACATTGCCGACAGCCCCGTCGTCTATCAACTGTTTCACTCGCTTGAAGTAGTCAAGTTCCCTGCGATAGTATGCCACAAAACAGGGAATGCCGGTGCGCTCACTCACACGATTGATGCGCACACAGTCATCATAACTGGCAGCCAACGGTTTCTCTATGTAGCATGGCTTGCCTGACTGCATTGCCATCACTGCAAAAGTGGCATGTGAGGAAGGTGGGGTGGCAATGTATATTGCATTGACATCAATGTCATCAATGAGTTCCTGTGCGTCGCTGTACCAATGTGGAATGTTGTGTCGTTTAGCATAGTCGCGCGCCTTTTCTGCTGTGCGGCTCATTACAGCAACAACTTCCGAGTCCTCAACAATAGAAAACGCCGGACCAGACTTTGTCTCTGTTACCTCACCACAGCCAATAAACCCCCATCTTAACTTATTTACATTCATAAATGATACCGGGAAAACAAGAACCCAACGGAGCTCTTTGCGACAGCATATCGACTCTCTCTGCCAAATATGCGGGCGCAAATGTATAAAAAAGATGCGTATGACAGGCCTTTTTGCGAGAAAAATAGGCTGGTGTCAATCCAAATCGTGATTAACGCCAACACCAAACAATGCAAAATCGGCTTTTAATGGGTCATCCGGGAATATCTCGGACACGACTTCTGTGAGTTTTCGCGCATTGGTCATGCTTGCTGTAGTGCATCTTAGGAGTCCCAATCTGGCCGCCTGTTGTATGACATGCGTGTCCATAGGCATGATAAGTGTCCTCTTGTCTATGACGTCTTTCCAAAGACCGAGATCAACGGGAGAATTGTCGCGAACCATCCATCGTAGAAACATGCATAGCCGCTTGCAGGAAGATTTTGTATTTCTCGGTACAATACTACCGCCGAACTCGCTTGTCAGGATGTCAAGGACAGTGTATGCGGAGGATTTGCAGTCATTGTCTGGTAATTGAGACACAATGAAGTCTCTAATACTTCCGTACATGTTTATAACTACAGACAGGCGTTGCAGCAAGTCTATAACCATTTCGTTAGTGTAAAGTCGGTAGAAGCAGGTATCGTTCTGTGGAATATCTGCCTCAAACGCTCTGCTCCTCACCCATGAATAGACATCTCCGTCACTATATTCAATAAACCTTAGCACCTTCTGCATAAACTGTTTTCGAGAACCGTAACTGAAACAAGAGGCGAGAAAAGCAGTAGTCTCTTGGTTTTCATTCCCCTCCACCTGATGCATAAACCACGAAGGGTCACCAACAATAAACCCAGCAGTCTCATATCGACTGCTGAGTTCCTTTATACGATTTTTAATATCCTGGTTTATCACCTTATAAGGGATATGTGTTACAATATGCTCTCGACAGTGGCAAGCATTCCCTTCTCTTGGATATCATCGAGGAATCCTTTCACCATAGCTGTCAGTCCTGGTATCTCATTGATGTCGCTCTTCCATACCTCTGTCATTGCGAGCACACCCTCTGCCACTTTCTGTGTATCGCCAGTAGTCCAAAGGTCTGTCAGTTTCTGCATGATTGCCGGGTCATCGTTAGGGGTGATTGGCGCGCCATCTGCTCGTGTACCGCCCTTGTAATATGTGATGATGGCAGCGAGTCCAAGAACAAGTCCCTTTGGCAGCTCACCTTTACGCTCAAGATAAACCTTCAGTCCTGGCAGGTCGCGTGTCTCATACTTGGGGAACGAGTTGAGCATGATAGATGTCACCTGATGGTCAACGAATGGGTTGTTGAAACGCTCAAGCACATCGGCACCGAACTTCTCCAGTTCTTCCATTGGAAGGTTGAGTGTCTGCATCAGCTCGTCGAACTGCACCTTGCGGATATATTTGCCAAGAATTGGATGATTGCATGCATCGCGAACAATGTTTACGCCTGAAAGATATGTTACGGGGGAGAGCACAGTATGAGGACCGTTAAGCAGTGTTACCTTCCGCTCATGATATGGTTTCTCCGACTCTGCTATTAGCACATGCAGACCAGCCTTCTCTGCCGGGAATTCCTTACGCAGGTCTTCTATCGACATATTTGTAGGCTTCTCTATTACCCAGAGGTGGAAAATCTCTGCTTGTACAACAAGGTTGTCGTTATAGGAAATCTTTTCGCGTATCTCGTTGATTTCATGGCGTGGGAATCCTGGCACGATACGGTCAACAAGTGTGGCGCATACATAGTTGTACTTCTCTACCCACTCCTTGAAGCCTGCATAGTCTGCGCCCAAATCCTCTTTCCAGAGTTCGATATACTGACCTATGCACTCTTTCAGCTTATGACCGTTGAGGAAGATAAGTTCGCAAGGCATAATGATAAGTCCCTTTGTCGGGTCGCCCTCAAATGTCTTGTAACGACGGTAGAGCAGCTGTACAAGTTTGCCTGGATAAGAAGATGCAGGGGCATCAGAAAGTTTGCAAGCAGGGTCAAATGCTATACCGGCTTCTGTCGTGTTTGAAATAACGAAGCGGATTTCTGGCTGGTCGGCAAGTGCCATGTATGCCCAATTCTGTGTGTAAGGGTTGAGGGCACGGGAAATAACATCTATGCGCTCCAGTGTGTTTACTGGCTCACCTTTCTCACGACCCTGCAGGTTCACATGATAAAGGCAGTCTTGACCATTGAGCCAGTCAACCATACCGCGTTCTATCGGTTGAACAACTACGACAGACCCATTGAAATCTGTCTTCTGATCCATATTCCACACAATCCAATCCACAAATGCGCGAAGGAAATTGCCCTCACCGAACTGGATGATTTTCTCTGGCATTACGCTCTTTGGCGCAGTGCGCTTGTTAAGTTCTTGAAGTTTTGACATGGTTTTATTTAATGTTTGGGTAAATTTATTTAGACACTACATTGCAAGTGTGTTGAAGCCGCCATCCACAACAGCAACAGTTCCTGTTACGAATTTTGCTGCATCAGACATAAGGTAATGTATTGTTCCGCACAATTCCTCTGGCTCGCCGAAGCGCTTGAAAGGGGTCTGGCGGATTACATCATGACCGCGCTGTGTGTAGCTGCCGTCTTCGTTAGTAAGGAGGAAACGGTTCTGCTCTGTCAGGAAGAATCCTGGAGCAATGGCATTTACTCTTATGCCTTCGCCAAACTTATGTGCACACTCTGTTGCCATGAATGCGGTGAAATTGCTGATACCAGCCTTGGCTGCAGCATATCCGCACACTCTCGTCATAGGACGGAAGGCTGCCATCGAAGAGAAATTAATTATGCTACCCTTACCCTGTGCCACCATTGGCTTGAGAAACACTTGCGACGGTATTACCGTACCTGTCAGATTAAGGCTGAGCACTGTCTGGAACTGTGCGGGATCAAGGTCGAAGAATGTCTTGTCTGGACTGATTGTTGCTCCAGGCATATTGCCACCAGCAGCATTGAGCAGAGTATCCACGCGACCATACTTGGCGAGGATGTCATCGCAGTTCTTCTGTACCGTAGCAATGTCCATCACATCCGTTTTCATGAACTCGCATACACCTCCTTCTGCTGTAATCTCTGCGGCGATTTTGTTGCCAACCTCTTCCTTACGACCGAGTATTACGACTTTTGCACCTTCAAGCGCAAGATATTTTGCGATGGCACGACCAAGCACGCCAGTACCGCCTGTGATGACTACAACATAGTCCTTAATATCAAAAAGTTTGTTCATAATCTTATTTACTCTTTAACTATTTACAATTTAGCTATTGGTTTTGATTTAATTATTTACTATTTAATCGTCAAATAGTAAATGACACTATTCCTTCTCCACCGTGTGAAGTATTCCGCTCACAATGCCCAATGCAAACATTCTGCCGAGGAATGTGTAGCCGGCGTTATACCCCTTGTTCTCATCACCGAGCATATTCGGACCATGGTCAACACGCATTGGCAGTCCGGGCTTTATATTCTTGAAGATTCGTGCCACCTCCACAAGGTCTGCACGGCCACCAAGGTGAGGAGCTTCTGTAAAGTCGCCATTGTCAAACACCTTGCAAGAGCGCATGTGGATGAACCAAGTGCGTGAGGCATATTTCCTCGCCAGTTCAGAGATGTTGTTATGCGCACCAGCTGACAGCGAACCGCAGCAGAAAGTCAGACCGTTATGTGGATTATCGACAGCATTGAGGAACCAATCTATATCCTCATCGCATGTTACTATACGCGGCAGACCGAGTATTGGGAATGGAGGGTCATCAGGGTGTACGCACATGTTCATATTATACTCCTCACAGGTAGGCATTATCGCCGCAAGGAAGTATCGCATATTCTCCCGAAGAGCGTCCTTGTCAATGCCCTCATACAATTTGAGCAGATCACGGAATATCTCCACAGGTTTCTCATCGTCCTCCTTTATATTGCCGTTAACAAAGCCTTGTGTCTTCACGATTATTGTGTCCACAAGATTATGGTTGTCCTCCGCAGTCATGGTCTGCCTCAGTTTCTCCACCTCCTCAAGCACATCGGCAGAATAATCCTTTTCAGCACCTTCACGTTTCAGGATGCAGATGTCGAAATAGGCAAACTGTGCATGAGAAAAATAAAGGTTGCTCGTGCCGTCGGCGTTGGGGTGATACAGGTCTGTGCGCGCCCAGTCAAGCACCGGCATGAAATTATAGCACACAGTGTGAACACCCTCAAGCGACAGATTCTTCAGGCTCTCCTTATAGCGTTCTATCTGCTCGTCACGGTCTGCACCGGCATATTTGATGCTTTCAACTACAGGCAGGCTTTCAACTACCGACCATCTCATGCCGTAGCTTTCGATGTATTCACGCAATTCGCGAATCTTTTCTCTTGGCCACACCTCACCGTTAGGTATGTCGTGAAGCGCAGTTACAATACCCTCAACACCAATCTGTCGGAGCATGTCAAGAGTAATCTTGTCTTTCTTGCCAAACCATCTCCATGTTTTTTCCATAGTTCTTTAAATTATTATTAGTTAAACATTATACACATTCTTTCCATCTCTTCTGAGGTCACATAACATTATTCATGATGATACCCCTCGCCACGCATTATAGTAAAGGCACGATACAACTGCTCAGCAAAAATCACCCGAACCATTTGATGTGAAAATGTCATGCGCGACAGGGAAATCCTCTCATCCCCCCTGTCATAAACATCCTTCGAAAAACCGTAGGGACCCCCTATTACAAAAACCAAATTCCTAGCATTAAGACACTTACCCTCAAGCCAACGCGCAAATTCAACACTGCTTCTTTCCTTGCCACATTCATCAAGTAGCACAACAACATCCTTCTCACTAAGCAAGCCCAGAATCGCTTCCCCCTCCTTCCGCTTCTGCACATCAATGCCAAGGCTCTTGGCGTTTCTTACAGATGGAATTGTTAAGACATCAAGACGCACGTAATGTCCAAGTCTGCCAACATAGTCATCCAACAGGGATTCGTATGCTCCACCGTCAGTCTTGCCAACCATTATCAGCGTAGCTTTCATGTCCTAATCACATTATTTCTGAAATACACTTGCCGCAAAGTTAAACCTTATAATGTTTTCCGTGAAATTAATCATTAATTATTCATGCCTCTGAGTGAATATTTGAATATCTATCAACGATATACCACACATTTTTTTATCTTTGCACTCCATCTAATACCAAACACACGCCACAGACGCAGCACAACATGACCCCGCCATGAAATTCCTCACTCGCTTGCTTCAATTTACTGTATGGACAGCAGCCATCACTTATTTTGCAGCTGTCATACTTACCCATATTCCTGCCATTCAGAAACGATTGGCAGAAGAGGTTGCTGTCATCGTAGCAGAACAGTTGGACACATACTGCTCAATAGAGTCGGTAGAACTCGGATTCTTCAATCGCATTGTCGTGCATGGAATACTCCTCAAGGACAAGCAGAAGCAAAATATGCTTAAGGCAGACTACATAGCTGTTACTCCTGACTTCCGAGAAATTTTGGACGGTCGAATTACAATCACAGGAGCACAACTTTTCGGCACACACATAAAACTATACAAGAACACCAAGGACGAACCTCTCAACTGCGAGTTCCTCATTGATGCCCTCTCCAACAAAGACAGCAAAGAGCCGAGCACCATCAATCTGCGAATTAATTCCTTCATACTGAGAAACTCAGCTATATCTTACGACCTCAACTACATACCTCACAAAAAAACTGCTTTTATCGACCCTAATCACATCGCAGTATCTGGGCTCAATGCAAATGTTTCTCTCAACCATTTACGAGAGAATGACATTGAATTAGATGTTCGAAAACTTGCTTTCACTGAACTTGGCGGCCTTAAGCTAAATGATCTATCCTGCCAATTCACCATGCTTGGCGACAGTATAGACGTGAAATCCCTCAACATCACACTTGATAGAGGTAAACTCCAGTCTGACCATATCACATATGTAACAACCAGCAGAGCATACCAAGGCAGTATCAGTGCAGAATGGGATGATCTCACCCTCAGACTAAATGCAACAGGCGACGACCATAACATCAACATCCAAAGCATAACTCTCGCCAATGGTGAACGCACACTTTTCCTGAATGCACAAGCCAGCGCACACTTAAACAGGGCAGAACAAACCGGAATACAGTTAAATATAAGAGAGTTAAAAGGAAACATTGCCACAGTAAGGAAGCATCTGAGGAATTCATTCAACATAAACCTTCCCAAACTACCAAGGCAACTCGAAAATGCCGGCAACATAACTCTTAAGGCAGAAGCCAGCGCATCCATCCCCTCTTTAACTCCAAATCTTTCATCATTGACATCCTCTATATTCACCCTTAATTCTTCTATACAAACCCGCAACTACGGCAATCTCACACTAACGGCGAATAAGACAAAAGATTACATCATCGCTTCTGTCAATACCCGACAGCTCAGACTCAAGGAATTGCTCCAAGACAACAGATTACAACCTCTTACTGCAGATATAGACATAAAAATCCCGACAACCCTTATAAAAGGAGTTGAGAGATTAATGAATAAGGGAGATATTACGCTACAAGATCTGCATACATGCCTCAAGAAAACCTCCGATATTCTGCTCAAAACATCTGTGCACGAGTTCGGATACGATGGCAGTTCCTTCAACAACATCAACGCAGACCTGAATATAACTAACGGAATGCTGAAGGGAAAGGTAAATGTTCCACCTCAAAACAAATTTTCCTTCAATGCAGACATAAACCTCGACATCAGCAGAGTGGGCGACAGCAGACTGATGGGGCAGCTACTATTAGAGAACCTCCATTTTGCCAAATATGACATTGCTTATCTACAAACAGACATCAGTGATAACCATGCTGATATACACACGCCATTCGCCGACATTCAAGTAAATGGGGACATAAAACTCGCCAAAGCCTCTGATCTCGATTTAGATGCAGGAATACACATCAAAAGCCTTGCCGCAATCGACAGTATCTTCAAGCTCAATCTTGATTTGGAAGGCAATGCCGACATACAGCTTTCCCTAATCAACGACTCTGTTTGGGGCAGACTACTTGTCCCCCAAACCCAAATATCCGGAATAGCTGCAAAGAATATTGACATCCAGTTCAATTACCACGACCTCCAGCTCTCAAGTTCTATTAACCTTGAAAACACAAGTCGTAAGAACAGCCTTAAACTTGCCGTAAACCCTACCATAAAATTCAAGAAAAACACAGCTGGAGGCCTCGCAGCCGTTGATGTTCACCTTTTTCCCTCGCAAGTATTTCTCCGCGACACACTCTTCACCATCTCGGACAGCAATCTCAGTTATCATGACAACACCCTCGCCGTCGAAGCACTCGAAATAAAACACGAGGGGCAGCATGTAATCATCAACGGAGTTGCCAGCAACAATCCTAACGACTCGATACTCCTTGACATCAATGATATAGACGTTTCATACATACTCGACTTCATCAACTTCCACTCCGTTTCCTTCTCCGGTAATGCGGTAGGGCATGCCGTATGCCGCAACATATTCAACGAACCAGAAGCTTCCGCCAAACTAACCGTCTCAGATTTCCGCTTCGAACAGGGGCAGATGGGCACACTCACACTCAATGCTGCGTGGAACAACGAAGACCAACAGATTGAAATTCAGGCACTCTGCAACGACACATCCCCCAATGATGTACGACTCACACAAATAGAAGGATATATCAATCCAGAACTCAACTACATCAACCTTCAGATAAACGCCGATAATACACGCTGCGACTTCATCGGCAACTACTGCAAAAGTTTCCTCTCTAACACACACCTCAACGCATCCGGAAAAGTAAGACTCTGGGGAGATTTGAGGTTTATAAACCTCACGGGAATAATTTCCGCTTCAGGCGATTTCCATGTCAATGCACTTGGCACAGACTATACTCTCACGCGGCAGACAGTGGAATTCATACCAAACGATATACTCTTCCCTTCGGACACGATACGCGACAAATATGGAAATCACGCAATTGTTACGGGTGCGCTCCACCACCAGTATCTCGCAAAGATGACATTCGACATCGGCGTCGAACCACACAACCTCCTCGCTTACGATTTCCCCACATATGGAAACGAGACATTCTTCGGAAAGGCATTTGTAACGGGAAAATGCGACATTACAGGACGCCCCGGACAAACCATCTTCAATGTGCAGGCAGACATAGAAAAAAACTCCTTCATTGAGTTCAACGCATCAACCCCCGATGCCGTTACTGCACAAAGCTTCATAAAATGGCACGACCGCACGCGCAGGCCATCGGAAAACGCGCCTGCGCAGGGGGGTGGCCCCCTGCGCCCAGGGGCTGCATCACCATCACCTGAAACCACAAACGATTTCGTCTCTGACGTACACCTGAATATCTCCGCAAACATCACGCCCAAGGCTACACTACGAGTTCTTATGGACTCCAAAAGTCAGGACAAAATAACCCTACAAGGCTCTGGAGACATTAAAGCAACATGGTACAACAAGGGGAAATTCCTCCTCTATGGCAACTACATCGTCGAAAAAGGCAGCTACAACATGACCATACAAAACATACTGCAGAAAAACTTCAACTTCCAAAAAGGAGGACAGATAACATTTGCCGGAGACCCCTACGACTCACAACTTACCCTGCAAGCTATCTACCCAGTCAAGGCAGTACCTCTCACCGACCTACAAGTTGCGGCAAACTTCAAAAACAATAACGTACCCGTTAACTGCATCATGGACATCACAGGAACTGCAGGACACCCACAGGTTGAGTTCGACTTTGACCTACCCTCTCTATCCTCCGATGCCAAAAGCATGATACACGCGCTCCTCAACTCACAGCAAGAGAAAAACCAACAAGTCCTCTACCTACTCGCAGTCGGGAGATTCTACTCACAGGGCGACGCACAGTCCGACCAAAGACAAAGCCAAGCATCACTCGCCATGCAAAGCTTTCTCAGCGGTACAGTCAGCCAGCAGATAAACAACGCGCTTGGAACAATAATAAAAAACAACAATAACTGGAGCTTCGGAGCAAACATTTCACCAGGAGACGACGGATTCAACAATGCACAGTACGAAGGCATACTTTCCGGATCACTCCTCAACAACCGACTCCTAATTAACGGACAGTTTGGCTATCGAGACAAAGCAAATGCCACATCATCATTCATCGGAGACTTCGATGTCCGCTACCTCCTAATACCCAGCGGAAACATCTCTCTCAGGGTCTATAACCAAACTAATGACCGGTATTTTACCAGAACATCACTCAACACACAGGGAATCGGACTCATACTCAAATACGATTTCCAGACTATACTACCAAGAAAAAGGAGGAGAAACAACAGCAAATAATAATCGCCCCGATACATGGGCATAGGTCATATTTTCCTCGCAGCCGAAAGTATCACCTCACCCAATGTCGGATGACCATGAATCGTCTGCGCCAGTTGTTCTGCAGTTCCATCCATATTCATCAACACCGCAACCTCCTGTATCAAGTCTGCTGAATGCGCACCGAATATATGGCAGCCAAGTATTCTGCCAGACTCACGTTCCGCTATTAGTTTGCAGTATCCTTCTGTCTCTCCCATCGAGAGTGCCTTACCATTTGCACGGAAGAAGGACTTGCCTACAGCAATCTCTTTCCCACACTCCTTGCATTCCTCCTCTGTCATTCCAACCATCGCCACTTCCGGATGGCAGAACACAGCAGCGGGAATTATATCAAGCCGGATCTCGTCTTTTTCACCAAGTATATGGTGTAATGCTCTGAATCCCTGAAATGTGGCTGCATGTGCAAGCATCTGGCGACCGTTCACATCACCTATGGCGTAGATGCCCTCCACATTCGTCTGCATATTGTCATCAACAGGAATAACGCGCGACACATCTACACCAGCTGACACGAGATTAAGTCCGTCTGTACATGCAGACCTGCCAACAGCAACAAGCACAACATCTGCATCCACAGTCATCGTCTTACCCTTCTGCTCATAAAATACCTGCAGAAAGTCTTCTCTTCTCTCTATTCTGGTTACAGCCGCACCTGTATTTACGGTTATACCCGATTTTACAAATACCTGCCTCAGTCGCTTTGCTATGTCCTTGTCAAAGGGAGGTAAAATCTCTTTCGCATACTCAATCATCGTCACTTCCGAACCGAAACGACTGAAGATGCTTGCAAATTCCACACCGATAACGCCTGCACCAATCACACACAAACGCTTTGGAACATAGTCAATACACAACAGCTCGCGAGAAGTCATCACCCCCTCCAAATCAATGCCCTCAACAGGCAACATTCTGCTTTTACTACCAGTGGCTATGACAATATTATCTGCAGCATAAGCCTCCCCGTCAGCAACAACCGTCTTCGAATCCAGGAACTCTGCATGGGAATTTACAACAGTGATACGCGGATTGTTAAGCAGAGTCATAATACCTGCCGCAAGTTGATCCACAACCGCACGCTTACGGGTTTGCACCGAATCCATGTCAATCCATCCGCCTTCCGTGTTCATAGGAGATGACAATCGTATTCCAAATTTCTCTGCCTGCCTGATTGTTTCCGACACTTCCGCATTCCTGCACAACGCTTTTGTGGGTATGCATCCTTCATTAAGGCATGTGCCGCCAATACAGTTCTCCTCAAACAGAGTTACCGTGAGCCCCTTTCCCGCAGCAGCAACAGCCATTTCATAGCCACCAGGTCCGGCACCGATTATTATCAAATCAGTCTTGTTCAAAATGTCAGTTTAATAAAGCAAATCGTGAAATCTTAAAATCTATCCAAACGTCTAAATGCTTAATAAGCAATTAGTAAATGAAAACACTGCATCCTTCACA
>JABUUG010000279.1 GCA_021443285.1 Bacteroidaceae bacterium | reverse complement strand
CGTGTGTCGGCACTCGTCCTCACCTTGACGTGTGGGTCATCAATATGCACGCTGACACTTGAACTGGCGTAATACTGCCCACGGGCACTGTAGTTAGGACGCTGTCCGTTGACCCACAGTCTGCGGAAAGACTTGGGTGCGTTGATGATGCAGAAGTTCTGCTCCAGCAGCGGAATATTTTTACCGGCATCGCCTGTAATCTTCGTTATCAAAGGCTTGGCTTCAGGCGAGGGGAACACGAACTCCAATGTCAAGGCATATCCGTAGATGTAGTAGTCCTTGGAGATGAGTTGCACACCGCAGTCGTTGCGGCACTCGGTGTTCTTACGGCAGCTGACAAACACGCGGTATATGCTGTCGTTCGGCACTACCGACACATCGACATTGTCCAAGGCCACCTTGTAGTCGTGGGCATGGGCGGTGAGTATGGCGACGTAATTGTCAAGGCTGAGACTTTCGGAGAAATCAAGTCCGAAGAGGTCGTTATAGAGCTGTGCTCCCGGGGCGAAAAGGCTCTTGAACTCCTGCTGGCTTTCCGGCTTTGCAATGTTCTGCAATGCCTTCTCATAAGTGCCCATAAGCTGTGTCGCAGTCTCGCGCATACCCTGAATCTGGGCTATGGTGAGGCTTACGGTGTCGCGTCTGGCGGGTTCAGCGGCTGAGGAGAGTTGGTATAGGGGGGCCTTTTTTTCCGCAACAGTAGTTGCGGACACAGTGGCTGACTGCGCAGAATCCGGGGCTGACTGCGCGTAGGCATGAGATACGGCGACAGTGGCGGCGAAGAGCGAGATGAGTATGGTGGTAAGTATGTTTTTCATGCTGGACCTAATTGACAATAACTTTATTTCGTGTCATCTGACCATCCTTGACGGTTTCCACGATATATATGCCTGAAGGCAGGCCGTTGAGGTCATTGCTGTTGAGACGGCGGCCGTTCATGTCGAATATACGCAATACGGAACCGAGGTGGTCATTGCTGTCAGAAATGTCGGCGGAGGTTATGGCCGTAGTGCCGTCGTCATCGCCTCTCGAAGAGACGGCATATCTTTTTTCTGATATGCTTGTATGAGCAGGATACTCGTCAATGGCAAGGTAATCCCAATAGGTCTGCACCCACGGGTTGGAATCGTCTTGATCCGTGTAGTCGAACCAACGGGCCTGCGGATACCCTGTACTGTCGGCACAAGTCTTCTTCCCATAACTCTTCGGCTCTGTCTGCCCGTTTCCGTATTCAAAGCAATATTTCCTCTGCTTCAGAATCTCATCAACATTCTCATTGCCGAACTTACTTTCGTCCATCAGGGCGATGTAGAAGTGGGAAGTGTAGTTGCCCTTCTTAACCAGCTTTGCCGGACGGGAAGGCGCATTGTACAAGCGGAATGGGAACGCGATGGTGTCCGTTATCCACCGGGTTTTGTCGTCCGGGGCAATGTCATAATATATGAGCCGGATACTGTCGAGTGCGGTCTTCATTGTGTCGCCCGCCACAAGTCCGGAATTGCATTCTATACTCTGGTTAAGAGCCGCTGTCGATGATGG
>JABUUG010000278.1 GCA_021443285.1 Bacteroidaceae bacterium | reverse complement strand
TTAACTCCTTTAACTCCCTTAACTCCTTTAACTCCCTTAACTCCTTTAACTCCCCAAAACATCTTCTTATAACTTCCAATTTATAGCCCCCACCTTTAACAACCAATATCCAGTCGTGTTTTTACAAGAAATAGCATCCGGGATAATCGGCAGACATGGCAACAACCTTGCCCGCACAGCCGTAGTGTTCCCTAACAAGCGCGCGTCGCTGTGGATGAACGACCAGCTCACAGCGGCTGCCGGCGCACCGGTGTTCGCACCCCAATACTTCTCCATCAGCGACCTCTTCCAGCGGCACAGCAGCCTTGTTCCTGCCGACCATATACAGCTTGTGAGCCTGCTGCACAAGAGCTATTGCAGGGTTACGCGCTCCAACGAGACGCTCGACAGGTTCTACGCATGGGGCGAGATACTCCTCTCCGACTTCGACAATGTGGACAAGTCGCTCGCCGATGCAAAGCAGCTGTTCCACAATGTGACGAACATCCACGAGATGGACAGCATCGACTACCTTTCCGACCACCAGAAGCAGATGCTGGAGCATTTCTTTGCCGCCTTCTCCAGCGACCACGGCTCGCGTCTGCAGCAGAAGTTCATCTCGCTGTGGAACAATCTTTTGGGGATATACACCGACTTCCGCGAGTCGCTCTTCGCGCTCGGCATAGCCTACGAGGGTATGCTCTACCGCGATGTTGTGGAGCGGGTGGACGGAGATGCTTTTTCGCTCGACAGCTACTATGCCGTAGGCTTCAACGTACTGCTGCCCGTAGAGCAGAGGCTGTTTGGCATTATCGGCAACAAACTGCACAGAAGAGACGATGTCGCCGACATAGCGCTCGTGAACAAAGATGCGCATATAACCATTGCGCAGTCGCTCACCGACGACCTTCAGGCACGCTATGTGAATCAGTGGCTGACGGAGAACAACCGAATTGCCGATGGTCGGCGTACCGCCATTGTGCTATGCGACGAGAGTCTGCTGCCAGCCGTAACCTACTGTCTGCCCGAAGAGGTGGGGCCAGTGAACATCACCGCCGGTTATCCGCTTGCCGAGACACAACCGGCATCATATATCGCCACACTGCTTGAGATGTTCACCGAAGGGCTTACCAGAGACCGCCGTGGCTTCCGCACATCGTTCATGCGCAATGTTATGAGCCATCCTATGCACAGCCTCTACACGGAAAAGCACCCGGAGCCGCTATCTCCTGCGCTGATAAACCGCTGTAATGCCAATGCCGCTGGTGCTTCCGCCGCTGCTCATTCTGCTGCTCCCACCACCGCCGGCATCCTTGCCTTCACTGTTGAAGCCATAACGACAATAGCGACCGCATTGAACAGCGGCAAGCCTTCGCAGTCGTCTGCCGCAGCCCTTCTCAGCGAGTCCGCCTTCCGCGTGTATAACATTGTGGTGCGGCTGAACAGCCTCTATGAACAGGGCTACCTCGACATCGACCCGCTGACACTCGCCCGCCTGTACAGGCAAATCATACTCACCGCCACCATTCCCTTCCACGGCGAGCCGGCAAAGGGCGTGCAGATAATGGGAGTGCTGGAGACGC
>JABUUG010000277.1 GCA_021443285.1 Bacteroidaceae bacterium | reverse complement strand
TGCTGCTTGAGCGATGCGCGGGCCACGTTCACGAGCACCTGACCTGTGAGGGCAGGGTTGTTGATAGACATGTTGAAGTCCATGCGCTGGTTCTGTGTCTTGCCGCTGACACCCTTGCGAACGAGGTGTACGCCATGACCCATATCCTTCACTGCATCAACAGACTCAACTGCGAAGACGTGTGTCTCGTCGCTTGCGAAGTATGGGTCTGCCTTGATTGCTGCCGTAACGTCCTCCAGCTTCGCTCCGTCCTCCAGCTCAACATAAACCATGCGGCGGTGTATGCCTTCGCCGAGAGGTATGGTCATAGAGAGAGCATTCTTTACGCCAGCCTTTGAGCGTACACATACCGAGTGTCCCATAGACATACCCGGACCGAAGTTTGTGTAAGAGAGTCCCTTTGGAGCGAGGCTCTGCATGAGTGTGCGTACAACAGAGTCTGAACCCGGGTCCCAGCCGGCAGCGATGACGGACACTGTGCCTGTCTGCTTGTTTATTTCCATGAGCGAGCGGCGGTAGTCCACGATGTTTGTGTGGATGTCGAAGCTGTCAACAGTGTTGATGCCGAGTGGCAGTATCTGCTTTGCATAGTCCTCGCATGAGCGTGTAGGGGTGGCGAGTATGGCTACATCCACATCCTTGAGTTCCTTGATGTCCTTAACAACTTCGTACTGTGCAAGTTCTGCTGGCTTGTTTTCTGCACCATTGCGGCGCACAACACCTGCAATCTCAAAATCGTCGGCGGCCTCAAGAGCCTCGATGGTGAATTTTCCGATGTTACCGTAGCCTACTACGGCAGCTCTAATCTTTTTCATAGTCTTTAGTGTATTTAATGTATATATTTATATTAATGAGTTAATTTCGGCGCAAAATTAGCAAAATGTTTGCGTTTGATAAAAACATTATCGTAATTTTGTGGCCGATTTTTTCAACGAATTATCAAAACGTAACTAAAACAATGGCAATTATAGCAGAATATAAAGGTATGTACCCCAAAATTGGTACAGAATGTTACTTTTCTGAGAATGCAGCTATCATAGGTGATGTAACGATGGGCAACGAGTGCTCCGTGTGGTTCGGTGCGACGGTGCGCGGCGATGTGGCTCCCATAACGATGGGCAGCCGCGTGAATGTGCAGGACGGTGCTGTGGTACACGTTACAAACACCACCGGTCCGACTTTCATAGAGGACGACGTGTCTATAGGCCATAACGCGACGGTGCACGCCTGCACGCTGAAGAAAGGCTGCCTTATCGGCATGGGTGCGACGGTGCTTGACCATGCCGTTGTAGGCGAAGGCGCAATAGTAGCTGCCGGTGCGCTGGTGCTTGGCGGCACACAGATAGGCGAACACGAGATATGGGGAGGTGTCCCAGCGAAGTTCATAAAGAAGACAAAGCCCGGACAGGCAGAGAGCTACGCCGCGCACTATGTGGAGTACTCGAAGGAGTATCTGAAGGCGAAGGAGGCATAGATTTCTCTTGATGTGGTGAAGTGTAGTTAATGTGAAGAGTTCTTTAAGTGTAGTGAAGAGGAGTTATTGTGGAGTTAATGTGTAGTTAAAGTGACATTACCTTATGC
>JABUUG010000276.1 GCA_021443285.1 Bacteroidaceae bacterium | reverse complement strand
TGACCTATAGGTGTGCCACTTACGCCAGTACTTCATGCCCAAGTACTGGCGTATATATGCTCTTTAGGTATCCTAAGTATGCCCTTTAGGTGTCGCATGCTGATGCGAGGGTCTGTACCAATGAGGGTGGTTTTAGATTTGCCACCAGTGTTTCTTCTTGTGTTTTTTGTGGTCTTTGTCGTGGTGCTCGGTCAGCAGCTGGCGGAAGGTCTTTTTTTCGTGTATTATCTTGTATATCTCGCCCCATGAGGGGAGTCCGCCGATGCCGCGGTCGTCTATGTACAGATCCGCCTTCAGCTTGCGGCAGTAGTCGCGCGACATTGTCGTCTCTTCGGCATAGTTCTTGTTGATGGCAGTGAACTCCAGTCCCCTGTCGCTGCACCATTCGACGGCGTTGCGCAGGAGTTTGTCGGTGCGGCACGACCAGAGTATGATTACGTGTCCCTCCTGCTGCAGCATCTTTAGGGTCTTTACTGCGAAGGGTATCTCCTTTCCTATGTGCGGGTATTCGTGTGTTACGATTGTCCCATCGAAATCTACTGCTATTATCACGCGCGTATGTGTGTTTTATTAATGTGTAAGTGGTTGTCTGATGCCGCAAACGGTGTGCGACAAAATGTTGTGCAAAGGTAGTTTTTTTCGGAGAAATGCGGAAAGTTTGTCGCCAAATTTGCATATTATGCAGAATATTGTTAGTTTTGCCGCGGTTTTTTGTGGACAATTGTCTGCTAACCAGAGCTTATTAACCATTAAAAACATATCAGGACAGTGGGTTTCTTTTCAAGAATATTCAAGAAGAAGGACAGCGAGGAACAGAAGGCCGGCGGCATAGAGGACTATATGACGCTCATCCGCGTATATTTCCAGGCTGTCATCGCCGAGAGGGTCGGCATAACGAACCTCGCGGCTCTGCCCGACCTCCGCACATTCAAGACGACGCTTAAAGTGCCTACAGCAAACAACAGGCTCGGCGTGGCAGAGAAGAAACGCTGCCGCCTGATGCTGCAGGAGATATACCAGACGGGCGACAACTTCTTTGTGGAGGTGGATCAGAGCATCAAGAAGAACTGCAAGAAGGTGCAGGACGTGCAGACATACCTTGTTCAGTTCCAGAGCCTTACACAGGGAATGATGATGCTGGTGAGCAATCTCATGAAGATAAAGCTCCGTCTGCCGTCGTTCTTCAGGAAGGCTATCTACACGATGACGGAGAAGACCGTAAACGACATCTTCAACAAGAACGACTACACCGATGCAGGCGTGATGAAGACCGTCGTGGGCATCCGCAAGCTGAACGCACGCTTGGGCTTCTCGCAGCAGTGGATCACCGACTTTATCTATCAGGTTGTGATGCTGGCGAAGAAGGAGGCTAATGCCGGCAAACAGCAGCCCGACAACGAGTAAATCGGCCGGCAGCCCCTGAAAACCGGCACGCCGTTATTCAGGCATTTCTGTCTCTATCCAAGGTATAATACGCACGATGCAAGAGAACACCACGCTCCGCAACCTGACTACAAGGGTGAGGCAGCTCATACTGCACGTCAGGGACTTGAAGGCAGAAAACGGCCGGCTGAAGGGCGATGTGGCACG
>JABUUG010000275.1 GCA_021443285.1 Bacteroidaceae bacterium | reverse complement strand
GAACCCTCGCCCGCCTCGTTGGAGAATAGTCCGCGCTTCACGCCTTGCGATATTACTGTTCCTATCGCTCCACCCGCTGCCTGTTCGAGTCCGAAGGCATTTGTGATGATGAGCTTCAGTACGTGTGGCACCTCTGTGATGTTCATCACGATGATTACGACTGCAAGCAGCAGGTAGGCAATCGCCATGACAGGGACTACCGCCGATGAGAAGTTTGCTATTCGGTGGACGCCGCCGAAGATGATGATGCCTGTGAACACTGCCATTACGCCCGTGAGCCATTCTATCGGGAAACCGAAGGTGTCGTTGAGCGAGGTGCATATCTGGTTGCTCTGCATCATCTGGTTGGACATTCCGAAGGACAGCATCAGCAGGACGGAGAAGACAATGCCAAGCCAGCGGCAGTGGAGACCATACTGCATATAGTAGGCGGGACCGCCGATGAATGCGCCAGGCACCTTCCTCTTGTACAACTGGGCAAGAGAGGATTCTACGAATGCCGTTGCCGCTCCGAGCAGTGCCATCACCCACATCCAGAAGACTGCGCCGGGACCGCCGACAAAGATTGCGGATGCCACACCAGCGAGGTTGCCTGTGCCTATGCGGCTGGCGAGCGAAATGACGAAGGCGTGGAATGAGCTGATGTGCTTCTGCCCTTTTTCCGCAGTCCCGTCAGAGCCTCCTGCGCTCGAAGGCGACTCCATAATGAGCTTTATCATGTGGCCAAGCATCCGGAACTGCACGCCGCGGGTCCTGAAGGTGAACCATACGGCGCAGCCGCCGAGAAGGGGAATGATGATGAAAGTCCAGATCCAGTCGTTGATTGTGTTGATTGTCTCCATAGGATATAAAGCAAAGTTCAGTGCGCAAATGTAGGAAAAGTTTCCGTTCCGCAGCGTTTGTTGTTATGTAATGGGTGTGGAATTGCTGTGTTTTTTCAAATGAGCCACCAGTTATTGTAATAAAATGCCGATTTCTGCGTTATAAAAAGCATAAAGAAGTACTTATGAAATACAAGATTGCAATTATGGCTTCCGGCAATGGGAGCAATGCGGAGAATATAATCCGCTATTTCGAAAAGCACAAGGATATAGAGGTGGTGATGCTGATAGCCACAAAGGACGGTATCGGTGCGATAGAGCGTGCAAAGAGGCTGGGCATGGAATATGAGGTGTGTCTGCCCAAGACTGAGTTCGCGGAGAACGGCAAGCTACAGGCTTTGCTCGCAGACCGTGGCATTACTCATATTGTGCTGGCAGGATGCCTCGCAATGATACCCGGCTGGATGCTGAAGGCTTACGGCGACAAGATACTGAACATTCACCCGTCGCTGCTGCCGAAATACGGAGGAAAGGGAATGTATGGCGGTCATGTGCATGAGGCTGTGATAGCCGCAGGCGAGAAGGAAAGCGGCATAACGATACACATGGTGAACGAAATCGTGGATGCGGGGAAAATAGTGTTTCAGGCGAAGTGCCCCGTCATGCCGGATGACACCCCCGACACTCTTGCCGCCCGTGTACACAAACTGGAATACGAGCATTTCCCGAAGGTCATAGAAGAACAGGTGCTGGATAGTGAATAACGAATAGTGAATAGT
>JABUUG010000274.1 GCA_021443285.1 Bacteroidaceae bacterium | reverse complement strand
TCTTCAGAAAAGTCATTTGTCTTTAACTCCTTTAACTTCTTTAACTCCCTTAACTCCAATTTATAGAACCCACCATAATGCAATATTCAGGAGGAGGCTATAAATTAGTTCCCAATTCAGAAATTAAAGGAAGTTCTTGCCATGGCAAAAACTTCCTTCAACTTCCAATTTACAGATCCAACCTAAACCTTGTTCAGGGTAATCACGATGTCATGGTTATCCTTTATCTCGTAAGTGGAATTGAAGTCGCGCATGACATAGCGGTTTATCTTATTCACCATTTTCTCGCTCTCTGCGAAATCGCTCTCGTCGCCATAGGGAGAGCCAGTAACAGTGATTACCAACTTTTTCCCATCAGGTTCCACCTTAATGCATCTTTCTTCCGTGATGGTTTCATTCTCTTTCGGTACAGGGAAAAGGGAGTTCAGCATATTCACAAACCTCTGTACGTCCATCTCCATCGAGTAGCTGTCAACAAGATACTCCGACTGAATACGTGCATTTGGATAATGATTGTTATATTTGGCAATGAAGTCGAGTATCTGCTCTATGATGTCTATATTTCTCGCCTCATACTTCATCATGCAGGCTTCGAGTCTCGACAAGTCGAGCACATTATTCACAAGCTTGAGCAACATTCCCACCTGTTCCTTGTTGTGTGCCACAAGTGTGTCTTTCTCTTCGTCCGTGAGGGTGGTGTCTTCCGCCAGCAGTTTTGCGCTCTGCACCACATACTGCAAAGGCTCATTGATGAGTTTTGTGATATTATGCAGGAAGTGTTCCTTCTCCTTGTCGGCGAGGTTTGCCTCATGGAGTTTCTGCACCGTAACATTGTAGTTGCCCAGAATCTTCCTGTGTGCCCGGATTACGTAAACAATCATGAAGAGCAAGATGACTACAGTGATGACTGCGACGAACCCGAAAACCCTTACCTTCCATGTGTTGATGTACTCATGCTGCTCAAGCTTGTCAAGCTCACTGATTTCGTCACCGAGGTATGATTGCTGTGCACGTAGCATGGCGTTGTTTTCAGAAGAGTATGCTTCGAGGAACTTCACATAGAGGTCGAATGCTTCTTCTTCTCTGCCCATAGCCCGGAGGGTATTTGTCTTGTCGATTTCAAGCTGCATCCACAGATACGGCTGACTGTACTGCCTGTGCATGTCCACCGACTTTTCGAGAAATTCAAGACTTCGCTCATAGTCTTTCTTGGAATAATAGTATTTAGACCATAAGTATAGAATTTCTGCTGTGGTTTCTCCCGGGAAGGTATATACACTTGAGGCGAATTCAAGACTTGCCCTCATCTGCTCATAGTTATCAAGATTGTAGTGCACCTTTGCAGCCACATACCTTATAAGGGCGAGCATTTTGGGGTCAGGCTTCTCGTCTTTACGCTCCACATTATAATAATAGTCATATACATATAGCGAAGAGTCTGAATAGACCAAAGCCTTCTCATACTCATGCAGGGACATGTACTGCTCGATAATGAGGTTGTAGATGTTAAGCTTCTGCTTCACATTCATTTTGAGGTTTCCTCCCAAAGCCTGTAGGTTCATTTCTATAGACTTCTTTGCATCTCCTTTGCAGAGGTATGCAG
>JABUUG010000273.1 GCA_021443285.1 Bacteroidaceae bacterium | reverse complement strand
TCGTGCCGCTGTTTGTTCCATCGCTGTTCCCGTTGCGATTGAAACGGGTATTCGTGCCGGTATTTGTTCCATCGCTGTTCCCGTTGCGATTGAAACGAGAGTTTGTGCCTCTGCCGTTGGAGTTGTTGATATAGGTGTTGTTTACATTGGTGATGTTCACATTACCGCTGTTGCGCACGTAGTTGCCGTTTGTCCCTCTGCTGTAGAAATGTCCATGGTTATTTGTTCCGCGGTATCCGTCTCGCATACCGATGGAGCATCCGCCGCTACGCCATGCCACACCCCATGTGCGTCCTCTGTACCATCCGCCAGAGTGTCCTACCCAGCAGTGGCCACCTACATATACGTTGACGAAGGCGGGACGGGCAAAGTAGAAAAAGTCTCGAACAGGATAGCGGCCATAGATGCGGAAGTGCCAATAGCCATCGCCCCAGTATATTGGGCGATAGAAGTAAACAGCATCGCAGAAGGCGGCGTACTGCCAATCTGCCAACACTACACACAAATCTGCATTTCGGTTTGTCCAGTAGGTTCCGAACACATCTGCCTCAGACCTTATGCCACAGAGGTAGTCATAGTTGATTTCGTATGCTGCCTCATACTGGTCTTCAGTCAGGTTCAGTTCATACGCCATCTTGTCTGTCAGGAAAATTGCCTGCTCTCTTGCCTGCTCCCTGCTCATGGCATTGGCAGCGATTGCCGTTGTCAGGGCAACGATACTTGTAAGAATCTTCTTCATATCTTCATGGTTTTTATTGTTTCACGCTGCAAATAAAGATATACACAAAAGAACTTGTAAAGGATTTACCCTAACATGAGAGGGAAAAACCCTACTCAAAGCAGATTTTATAAAGCATAAGCAAAAAAACTGCTCCTTAACAGTGTATATGAGGAAAACAATAGGTAATTTTGCCGCCAGAAAGTAAACAGCGAGTGGTTCGGCAGTTTTTATGTGATGCGTTAATTTTTTTAATGGTCGCGCACATAGGATGCAAGCCGATTAAAAGGGAATCAGGTGAAAGACCTGAACAGGCCCGCTACTGTAACCCATATTTTTACCTCAGGGCAATCCATTGCCGTTATGGCGAGAAGGACTGAGGTTGGGAAGTCAGGAGACCTGCCATTTCGTGAACTAATCATAAACAAAAGCTTCGGGGACCAAGCTGATGAATTACAGAAAACATTTGTGTCATAATGTATTTTTGTCTGTGGTAAGAGCCATGGGTGGTGTTGTCTCGTCCGTGATTATCAGGTGTATGTGCCTTTCCATCCTTCTGCTTCTACTTGTGTCGTGTCGTGGGGACAACTATCTGCTACTTTCTGAAGAATCGGAAATAGAAACAGATGTGCCGACGTCAGGAGTAAGTGGTATGTACCTGCTCTGTCAGGGCAATATGGGGAGCAACAAGTGCCAGCTCGACTACCTTGATATGAGTATGCGCAAGGGCAGCATAACCTATTTCTCAAACATATATGCAGAGCGTAATCCCAAAGAAGTAAAGGAACTGGGAGATGTCGGGAACGATATAAAAGTCTACGGTGGCAAGCTGTGGATCCCTGTAAACTGTTCTAAAAAACTAGAAGTCTACGCTTTGCAAACACAAAGGAAA
>JABUUG010000272.1 GCA_021443285.1 Bacteroidaceae bacterium | reverse complement strand
TACGTCAGCCATCGCCTTGAACACTACCGTCCCGACACAACCGACAGAAACAAGCTACTCCACTCTTGCAGACTATAAGAAATATGTGTGGGTTGAAGCTGGTTCAACGACCTTACAGAATGTAGGGCAAAGTGATGGGACAACGAAAAGGTATGTCTACAGAAACAGTACCACTGCCCAGCTGTCAACCTCCGCAACCACTTTGACTAAAGGAGGGAATGCGACAAACGGATACACATATTCCGTAGAAGGGATGTTTTCAACAACATATTACTTGCGCTATTCTAGCACTACCACCGTAAACTTCAATAGAAATAATAGTCAACATCTATTTCAACATCTATTCAAACATACCGCTGTCAATTTCACTCTTGATGCCCATAAGATAAAGACCTCGGCTCAGTCAATGCGGCCAGAGGACGGGCAGTCAGCTGCAAATGCAAGCAGAGCAGGAGTTGCCGCTCAGCATTCCGGTGCTATCCAGAACAGCTTTGCAGATGCCGGGTCTGCCGACAGCACTGCCATGTCGAGGGCAAATGCCCATGCCGCGAAGGCAAAGATAGTGGAGTATCAGGACTTCCAGGTTCGCGACCCACTGCGTTTCCAGTCCATTGTTACTGGTCAGTACAGCAGTGCGGGAACGCTCACCGATGTATATCATGTCATTACGTTTACCGAACTGGTTTATGACGAGAACCACAAGCCGATGCTCATCAACACCGGCGACGAGTCGAAGGGCTACCGCCGTCTTGTAGCTGCCAATGCCAACGCCGACCTGAAGTATGGGCGTGCAATCATTGACGGTTGCTTCATCACTGGCGGTAAGGCTATCGGCGATGCTACCGACCTCATACAGCAAGGCATAACGGACGGAAAGAGCGGCTACACCCTTATAGACGAGTATTACAGCCCGGCAAATGCAGGTGGTGCAGCCATCGTGCCGAGTTACGGTCATGTGCGCAACTGCGTGGTGGAGAACAATATGGCGAAGACCAACGGCGGTGCGCTCCTGCTGAAGCCGCGCGCCCTGGTCAGCGGATGTATCCTGCTCAACAACAGTGCAGAGGGGTATGGCGGCGCAATCTACGCATACGAGCCTGAGACCGCAAATACCGCAAGTCCTCTCTACATAGCCACGCACGACTATACTGCGGATGAGTATGCGCAGATAGACCCAAGCAAAGACGCCTCACGCCCATCCATCTGCGCCCCACGATTCCGCTATGCAAACATTTTCTCTTCCACCATTGTCGGCAACAGTGCAAATGCCGGCGGCGGAGTGGGCTTTGGGACAAACCTCCGCATGAACTCCAGTGTGCTATGGCGCAACACAGCCAACTCAGAGGCGAACATCAACGGAGAGCTTATGGCAGGCAAGGCGGAGGATGAGACCGCACCGTGGGAGTTCCCATTGCAGTATTGCGCTGTGGAGAACGAGCGTGTGCCCGGCTACAACAACATCAGCGTTTCATCCGAAAGCAGCAAGGGTGTGCGTTGGAACAATTCCGGCACAGACGAGGAGATTCTTGCCGACAAGTCGTTCTATTATGACCTGAAGAAGTATTCGCTCCTCGTGCGCTCCGGTATGCTGATGAACACCTACAACACCATCCGCACCGC
>JABUUG010000271.1 GCA_021443285.1 Bacteroidaceae bacterium | reverse complement strand
GATTTTGAGGATTTCGGAGGAAAAGGGAAAAAGGAATCAGGAAAACATGTCATTAGCAAAACGCATAGTACCATGTCTCGATGTGAAGAACGGAGAGACGGTGAAGGGAACTAACTTCGTGAACCTGCGCAGTGCGGGCGACCCGGTGGAACTGGGCAAAATCTACTCGCATCAAGGCGCCGATGAGTTGGTGTTCCTTGACATTACAGCCAGCCATGAGGGCAGGAAGACATTCACGGAGATGGTGTCGCGCGTGGCGATGGAGATAAACATCCCGTTCACCGTCGGCGGCGGCATCAATGCCCTTGGCGATGTGGAGCGCCTGCTCAATGCCGGTGCTGACAAGGTCAGCGTGAACTCCGCCGCCATACGCCGACCGGAACTCATAGACGAGATAACGGGCAAGTTCGGTTCTCAGGTGTGCGTATGCGCCATCGACGCACGACTGGAGGAGGACGGCGAGTGGTGGTGCTACCTGAACGGCGGCAGACTGAAGACGGAGCGCAGGCTGTTTGAATGGGCAGAGGAAGTGGCAGACCGCGGCGCAGGAGAGATACTCTTCACATCCATGAACCACGACGGCACAAAGCAGGGCTTTGCCAACGAGGCGCTATGCCGGCTGTCGGAAGATTTGCCAATACCTATAATAGCGAGCGGCGGCGCAGGACGTAAGGAAGACTTCCTCGACGTGTTCACCCAAGGAAAGGCCGACGCAGCACTGGCAGCCAGCGTGTTCCACTTCGGCGAGATACCTATACCAGAACTGAAACGCTACCTGAAAGAGAACAACATAAACGTAAGAATATAAAAAAATCATTCTGTAGTTAAAGGGAAGTTAAAGGGGAATTAAAGAGGAGTTAAAGGGACATTACCTTCATACGCATAAGTCATTTGTCACTTTAACTCCACCTTAACTCCACCTTAACTCCACTTTAACTCCTTTAAATGAATTCACATACAACAAGAATATAAATGATAGACTTTGAAAAGATGAACGGTCTGGTGCCTGCAATAGTACAGGATGCAGAGACCAAGACAGTGCTGATGCTCGGCTACATGAACAAAGAGGCGTATGAGAAGACGCTCGAGACAAAGAAGGTAACCTTCTGGAGCCGCTCACGCAACACACTGTGGACGAAGGGAGAGACAAGCGGAAATTTCCTGACACTGGTGGAAATAAAAGAGGACTGCGACTGCGACACACTGCTCGTGAAGGCAATACCCGCAGGCCCCACCTGCCATAAAGGCACCGACACATGCTGGGGGGAGAAGAACAGTCGCGACGCTGAAGGCAATGTGGAGAAGAACCCACTGCTGTTCCTCTCATACCTGAACGATTTCATAGAGAAGCGCCATGAAGAGATGCCCGAAGGGTCATACACCACCAGCCTGTTCAAGGACGGCATAAACCGCATGGCACAGAAGGTCGGCGAAGAGGCGCTGGAGGCTGTCATCGAGGCATGCAACGGCACAAACGACCGACTGATATACGAGGCATCAGACATGTTCTACCACCTCATCGTGCTGCTGACAAGCAAGGGGCTGAGGATAGAGGATGTGGCAAAGGAGTTGCAGGTGCGCCATGACCCGAACTGGCAGAAACATTGAATAAAAGTGGAGATAAAGTGGAG
>JABUUG010000270.1 GCA_021443285.1 Bacteroidaceae bacterium | reverse complement strand
GGAAGTTAAAGGAAAGTGGAGTTAAAGAGGAGTTAAAGGGAAGGTAAAGGGGAGTTAAAGTGACATTACCCATTTGCGCAGGAGTCATTTGTCACTCCCCCCAGTTACCACCCCCCATTAAATCCACAATAACTACACTTCACTACACTTAGAGAATAACTCCTAAATTAATATTACTGGCTCAGGTTTGCCATCATCACCGCTGACAGTGCGGCTGTTTCGGTGCGCAGACGCGATGTGCCGAGCGAGACGGAACGGTAGCCGAGACTGAGGGCAAGGCTCACCTCATCGCGGTGGAAGTCGCCCTCTGGGCCTATCAATATCGTGATGCGCGGGAAACGGTCTGCGCTGAGTATGTCAAAAAGATGGTTCTTCGGCAGGTCGTCATAGCAGTGGGCTATGAGATAAACGCCCTCTGCGCAGTTGGGGTTATGGCTTGCGACAAAGGTCTTGAAGGCTGTCATGTCGTGCAGCAGCGGCATCCATGCCTTGCGGCTCTGCTTCACTGCGCCCACCACCTTTGCCTCTATCCTGTCCAGACGCAGCTGGCGGCGTTCTGACAACTGGCAGTTGAGGACCGTAAGTTCGTCGAAACCTATCTCCGTAGCCTTCTCGGCGAACCATTCCGTGCGTTCCATCATCTTTGTCGGCGCCATGGCTATGTGTATGTGGCTGTCCCACCCTTTCTGCTGATTCACCGACTCCGTTATCCTGTAGGCGCAGCGTTTGTTTGAGGCGAGGGTTATCTCCGCACGGTGGAACACCCCTGCCCCATCGGTCAGGTAAATCTCATCGCCCGCCTGTAGCCGCAACACTCTCACTGCATGTTTCGCCTCCTCTTCAGGAAGTTCTGTCAGTGTTGCCGCCTGTGGCACATAGAAAAATCGTTCTTCCTTCATAAGGTTGTCTGATTGCCCTTCTTATTAGCTCCGGGGAAGCGGTTGTTTATCTCGTCGTTTATTTTCTTTGCCGCCTCATAGTCCTCGCTGTCTATAGCACTCTGCAACGCTTCCTGCAGCATCTCCAGCGGAAGGGTGTTCGTAGGGATGGATGTGCCTGTGGCAAGCGGATTGAAGACAGTGGACTGCGTGCGCCAAAGATGGTCGTCAATGTACATCGGTATGCCGCTGACCACAGAAAGAAGTACCGCCTCCGGAGTACGGAGTTCCATTGGCGGTTCGCCCAGCGTGTCCTTGCGCACAAGCATCGCGCGATACTGACCATGCATCAGTGCGTCTATACGTATGTGCATCAACCGTCGCAGGGCTTCCGGCACCACCGACATCATGACGTAAAGTGCCGACCGCTTGACAAACTGCTCGTATGCCATCCTGTTCCCCTTCGCACTATACATGGCACTGATGCTTATGGCGGTGGGGCGGTCTGTTATGACAACGAGCTGCCGCGTGCGCCCCTCGTCCACAAGTATCAGCAGGTTCACCTTATCCGAGTGTACTATCTCTTGCGTTGCAAGATATTCAATCTTTACCATCAGTCCGAGAGTTTGGGTAGGTTTTATAAATTGGGAGTTAAGGGAGATTTTCTTTTTGGAGTTAAAGAAGTTAAGGAAGTTAAAGGAGTTAATGACAAATGACTTATTCTCAGAGAACTATTTGAACACAAACCACATAGGTAATGTCTTTG
>JABUUG010000026.1:30174-33453 GCA_021443285.1 Bacteroidaceae bacterium | reverse complement strand
GTCACCACCACCGGCGGCAAGTTCACCTACACAAACCAGCTAACCTCCTCGCCAAAGGGCGTGAAGGCTGACGGCGACGTAAACATCTCCGGAGGCACACTGAACATCAGCGTTACGGGCAGGAGCGACGGTTCGGAGGGACTTGAGAGCAAACAGAACCTCACTATCGGCGGCGGCACAGTGTATGTATATGCCTATGACGACGCGATAAATGCCGGCAAGTCGATAACCATCAACGGCGGCACAGTGTTCGCCCATGCCATCAACAACGACGCCATCGACTCCAACGGCACCATGACCATCAACGGCGGCTATGTGGTGGCATCGGGAACGGGCGTACCTGAAGGCGGTTTCGACGCTGACATGCCGCGTAACTTCACAGTGAACGGTGGCACGCTCATCGGCATCGGCGGCGACCACACTCAGCCGAACACGAACAGCAAGCAGAACAGTGTGATTTATGGCAGCCTGACTGCCGCAAAGGATGCTACACTCACCCTATGCAACTCCTCTGGCACAGCTGTTCTCTCCTATAAGCTCCACCGCACGCTGACGGGCATGAGCCTCTTCCTCAGCGACTCAAAGCTCACCAACGGCTCATACACCATAAAGGCAGACGGTTCGGAAATCGGCTCGTTTACTGTCTCCGGCACTGTTACTACCGTCGGTACAAGCAGTGGTGGCGGCATGGGCGGCGGCGGACAACAGCCCGGAGGAGGTGGTCCCGGTGGACCTGGCGGCGGCTTCCCTGGAGGGGGATGGTAAGTGAACAGGACGTATATGGCGACGGACAAATACACGAGACTGGAACTGACTATATATGCGGTGGGCTGGACAATAGTGTTCTGCCTGCCGCTGCTTATGCAGACGTTTGAGGTGCTGTCGGGCGAGTCGTATGGCTACCGGTGGGACAGGATAGTGCGTAGCATACAGATGCTGATGCCAATGTTGCTGCTGTTTGTGCTGCACGACACAGTTCTTCTGCCGCACCTGTTCCTGAAACGTAAGAAGGGATTGTATTTCCTTACGCTGGCAGTGGCGTTTGTCCTGTTGTGGTATATACAGGAACCGCCGATGCCGAATCCGCATATCAACCCGCAGATGATGGAACCCGGCTTCGTGCCGGAGGGACCGCGAGGCAGACCGCTGCCGCGACCTATTCAGCATGGGCCGTTTGATATGTTCCACATAATGCACCTCATCATCGGACTCTGCATAGTGTTCGCCAATTTCGGCATAAAGCTCTACATACAGTCGCTGCGACGCGACGTGCAGATGCTCAACATCCAGAACGAGAAGATGCTGCAGGAGCTGCAGTCGCTTAAATACCAGATAAGCCCGCACTTCCTGATGAACACGCTGAACAACATACAGTCGCTCATAGAGACCAGCCCGGCCACAGCACTGAGCACCATTCAGCAGCTCTCGAAGATGATGCGCTATCTGCTCTACGACAACAACACGCAGAGCGTTCCGCTGGATAAGGAGGTTGAGTTCATGCGCAACTTCATAAATCTGATGCGCATACGCTATCCCGACACAGTGAAGATTTCCGCCGATTTCCCAGAGGACGGAGGCGGTGTCTGCATACCGCCCCTGCTGTTCGTCTCGTTCATAGAGAACGCCTTCAAATACGGCGTCAGCTATACGGACGAGTCGGTAATCTCCGTGAAACTGACGATGGAGGACAGCCGCCTGATTTTCCGCTGCGCCAACTTCATATCGCCAGACGCAAACCGCCGACGCACCGGCACCGGCATCGGGATAAAGAATGTGCGCCGCCGCCTCGACCTGATTTACGGCGACAGATACAGTCTGGAGATTTCCGAGTCAGACGGAATGTTCATAGTGGAGATGAAACTGCCGGTGGATGAAGGCAGTGAATGTAAAGAGGAGTGGAGTTAAAGGGAAGTTAAAGAGGAGTTAAAGTGACATTACCCTTTTGCGCAGAAGTNCCCCCAGTTACCACCCCCCATTAACTCCACTTCCATTCACTTAACTCATAACTTCCCTTTAACTCCTCTTTAACTCCTGTTTAACTCCGCTTTAACTACCCTTCTCTTCACTACACTTAAAGAATAACTTCCTTTAATTTCATAATTAATAGATGTTTCCGCAAATGATAAGATGTATAGCCATAGACGATGAGCCGCTGGCACTTGAACAGATAGCACGCTACATCGGCCGCATACCCGAATTGCAACTGGTGGGAACAGGCATGACCGTAGCACAGGCGCAGACGCTGATGGAAGGCAGTGGGGTGGACCTTATCTTCCTCGACATAGAGATGCCTGGGTGCAGCGGTGTGGAGTTCGCGAGGTATCTGTCAGACCAGCCCCATACGCCCTTCATCATCTTCACCACCGCCTATCCGCAGTATGCCATTGAGGGCTTCCGGGTGGATGCCGTGGATTACCTGCTCAAGCCCCTCTCGTTCGACGACCTCAGCAGTGCGGTGGAAAAGGTGAAACGCAGAATGGCGGCAAGCAGTACGCCGCCGACCGATGAAGGAGACGACACGCAGAGCACGCTCGTCCTAAAGTCGGGCACCACCATGCGCCGGCTCAGCATGGACGACATCTGCTACATAAAGGGGCTGAGCGAGTATGTGCAGATTTGCCTGCTCTCTGACAGCAAGCCCGTCACGATACACGAAAGCCTGAAACACTTTGAGAGCATTCTGCCCAAAGACAAGTTCCTCCGCATACACAAATCCTACATCATAAACCTCGCGCACATCGAGGAGTCCAACAGCCAGCAGGTTACAGTGAACGGCCGCCCCCTGCCCATAGGACAGAAATACCGCACCGACTTCCGCCAATACATCAAGTCGCTATAGCGTGCATTGTGAAACCCGGCGGCGGCTGTCGCCAAACATTCCGAGTCGTTGCGAAGCAGCATAACTTCCTTTAACTTCCATTTTATAGAACCCAACTATACCCTGTCGATTATACAACTGTGCGCTTTGCTCTTTGGGTCGTAGTTGATGCCGCAGAGGATGACTTCGCCCGTATACTCCTTTAGTGAGTCGGGGTAGTGTCGTTCGCGAATTTGGCTGATTGCAGTCTTGGCGTCCTGCTTCCATTTGAGTTCGACCACAACAGCCGGCAGATTGACGTTGCGCCAAGGCACGAACACCATGTCCGCGAAACCTTTCCCCGAAGGCAGTTCGCGGACAATCCTATATTTGTTGCGTGCGGAATAGAACACCATGCCGATTACACAGGCAAGGGAGTTCTCGTCGTTATACTCCAGTATGCTTGCATTCCTTTCGTGCGC
>JABUUG010000026.1:24488-28262 GCA_021443285.1 Bacteroidaceae bacterium | reverse complement strand
AGGTCTGGCTTGTCTGAACCGAAGCGGCGCATAGCCTCGTGCCATGTCATCTGTTGCAGCTTGGCGGGCAGTTCCACGCCGCGAATCTCCTTGAAAAGGTGGCGTGCCATATCCTCGAATATGCCGATGACGTCCTCTTGGTCTACGAACGACATCTCGCAGTCTATCTGTGTGAACTCCGGCTGGCGGTCGGCGCGCAGGTCTTCGTCGCGGAAGCACTTGGCTATCTGGAAATAGCGGTCGAAGCCCGACACCATGAGCAGCTGCTTGAGCGTCTGGGGCGACTGCGGCAGGGCATAGAACTGTCCGGGATTCATGCGCGAGGGGACGACGAAGTCGCGTGCGCCCTCTGGTGTGGAACCGATGAGGATGGGCGTCTCCACCTCGATGAAGTTCAGGCTGTCGAGGAAGTTGCGGATGAGGATTGTCATCTTGTGGCGCAGTTCCAGGTTCTTGCGCACCGGCGTGCGGCGCAGGTCAAGATAGCGGAATTTCATGCGGAGGTCGTCGCCTCCGTCTGTGTTGTCCTCTATGGTGAACGGCGGTGTGACGCTCTCGCTGAGAATGTTCAGCTGCTTTGCGAGAATCTCGATGTCGCCGGTGGGCATGTTGGCGTTCTTGCTCTCGCGCTCTGCCACGAGTCCCACAATCTGTATGCAGTACTCACGCCCGAGCTTGTTGGCACGCTGGCACAGTTCGGCGTCGTCAGCCTCGTTAAACACAAGTTGCGTGATGCCGTAGCGGTCACGCAAGTCCACGAATGTCATGCCGCCCATCTTGCGGCTTTTCTGCACCCATCCGGCAAGCTTCACCTGCTCGCCGATGTTCTCTTTGCGGAGTTCTCCGCATGTTTTTGATCTGTACATATACTGGTTATTGATACTTTTTGCTGCGAATTACGGCGCAAAATTACCTAATAACCGATAAAATGGCAAAGAAAAACGAAAAAATTGAACAAATACTCTTGCCCTTATATAATATAAGTGTACTTTTGCCACCGCAACTTTAACAAAAAGAACGATGATGAAGAGATTCTTTACAGCCGTAGTGATGCTTGTCGTTGCCGTATGCGCAGCTTCGGCACAGGCAGAAATCAAGTTCGACGCCCTCAGCCAGAATGTCGGGACTTTTTCAGAGAGCAGTCCTGTGAAGACCGCAACATACACCTTCAAGAACGTGGGCGACCAGCCTCTGATTATCAATCAGGCAGTGGCAAGCTGCGGATGCACCGTGCCGGAATACACGAAGGAACCAATTGCTCCGGGAGCTAAAGGAGAGATAAAGGTAACGTACAACGGCAAGGGCAAGTTCCCCGGACACTTCAAGAAGACCATCACCGTGCGCACAAACGGCAAGGTGGAGATGACACGCCTATACATAGAGGGCGACATGACGGAAGCGAAATAAAGTCTTTCCTCGTTCACCTATGCCGAAGTATGACCGTCCGACACTGCTCGCCCACAAGGACAAGAGGGTGGAGAGCGAGATGGACTATTTCGCAGAGTCGCACCGGTACTGCGGTTTCTGTGGCGGCAAGATGAGGCAGGCGGCGGCAAACTCGCGCATATGCACCAGCTGCGGCACAGAGATATGGCCGAGGATACAGCCCGCAATAATCACGCTGGTAAGTCGCGGCGAAGAGATGCTCCTCGTGCATGCCCACACACTGCGCCACAACGTATACGGACTCGTGGCAGGCTTTGTGGAAGTTGGCGAGAACTTGGAGGAGGCTGTGGAGCGGGAGATAATGGAAGAGACGGGCATAAGGGTGAAAAACCTGAAATATTTCGCCTCGCAGTCGTGGCCCTTCCCCTCAAACCTCATGATAGGCTTCACCGCCGACTACGATAGCGGCGAGCTGAGGCTGCAACCGGAAGAGATAGCCGACGGGGGATGGTTCACGAAGGACAACCTTCCCGATATACCCTCGCCCGACTCAATAGCCCGAAAGCTTATAGACAGTCATCTGAAGAAACTTTAGAAAAACACCAAAACATAAAAACACCACGCTTATCGAAACAGGTTTACTTAACTAACAGAAGTAAATAATGTCAAGAACCTTAAACAGTTTTACCAACGAAGAGCTGGCATTAGCATATTCACAAGGTAACAACGCTGCATTCGACCTGCTGCTTGATCGGGTCAAGGATGAGGTGTTTTCTTTTATTCTCGTCATCGTCCGCAACAAGGAGCTTGCCGACGACATCTTCCAGGACACATTCATCAAGATTATCGTCCGCCTTCAGGAAGGCAGATACACCGACGACGGCAGCTTCCTGGCGTGGGCGATACGCATCGCGCGCAACTCCATACTCGATGTCTTCCGCCGCCAGAAGACGGAAAACATCATCAACAGCAACTATGGCGACGACATGTCGCGCTTCAGCCAGTCGCTGTTCGACCGCTCGGCGGAGCATGACATAGTCAGCTCGCAGGTGCTCTCCGACGCCAAGAAGCTCATGATGCAGCTGCCCAAGAGCCAGCGAGAGGTGGTGTATATGCGCTGCTATCAGGACATACCGTTCAAGGAGATTGCGGAGATAACGGGCGTAAGCATAAACACAGCCCTCGGGCGTATGCGCTACGGCATAATAAACATGCGCCGGATGGCGAAGCACCATCATGTGGTACTCGATGTATAAACGACTCTCGGATTTCTTCTTCCCCCGTATATGCCATATATGCGGGGGAAGATTGTCTTTGGGGGAGAGCCATCTCTGCGTGGAGTGCTTCTCACAGTTGCCCTACACCGCCTTCACCGACTACCGGCACAACAGCCTCAGCGACCTCTTTGAGCTGCAGATACCCATACGACGTGCCAATGCCCTCGTGCGATATATCCCGGAAACTCCGGGCGCGAATATGGTGAAAAGCATAAAATACCACTACGGCAGGAAACTGGCAAACTACATGGGAACGCTCATGGCGGAGTGCGACGGGATGTTCGGGGATGTGGACACCATTGTGCCGGTGCCGCTGACAAGAAGCAGAAAAAGGCAGAGGGGGTATAACCAGGCGGAGGAGATAGCAAAGGGCATAGCCTCCGTAACAGGTCTGCCGATAGACACCGATTCCGTGAAACGCACGAGGTACAACGGGTCGCAGACCATGCTGAAAGGTGCTGAACGCTGGGAGAATGTGCGCGGCTGCTTCAAATGCGTTCACCCGGAAAGGCTCAGGGGCAAACACATACTGCTTGTCGATGATGTCGTGACGACGGGCGCGACAATGCTGTCTCTCGCCCAAAGCATCATGGAAGAGGCAGATGGCGTTTCCTTCAGCGTCTTCTCCCTGTGCATTACGGGAGAAATGAGGTATAAGTAGGGGGAGGGAAGGTAGAGAATGTAAAGAAGTAACTTGGTATTCGTTATTCACTATTCATTAATACTGCCGCTATCCCCCTATCTGTGCATTCAGTCCGTATTCGGCGAATATGCTGACGCAGTGTTCCTGCCATTCTTCTGTCGGCGTCTGCATGTGCAGACTGTCGGGGTTGTACGTTGTGCCTATGCGCTCGTGTTTTCCCTTGCCGATATCATGGTAGGGCAGCAGGTTTATGGAAGATGGCTTGTGGGCGAGTCCTGAAAGGAACTCGGCGCTTTGGCGTATGTTTGTTTCGTCGGCATTGATGCCTTCTATGAGGGGTATGCGTATCCAGTAGTCGGCGCCGTGGTTGCTCAACAGCACGATGTTCTCAATAATCCGCTCGTTTGGCATACCCGTCCACTGGCAGTGCTTTGCAGAGTCCATGTGTTTCAGGTCAACGAGGAACAG
>JABUUG010000026.1:10858-24453 GCA_021443285.1 Bacteroidaceae bacterium | reverse complement strand
GTGCTGAAGAGTGTGGTATCTACGCAGCGGTGGTAGCCGCGTCTGCCGAGTTCGGTGAGAATCTCTCGCGTCAGTTCGGGCTGCATCAGAGGCTCTCCGCCGCATAGTGTTACGCCGCCATTGCTCTGTGCCATCACCTCGCGGTCTTTCTCTATCTCCCGCATCAGCTCCGACATATTGTATTCCCTGCCGCACATTTCCAGTGCGAGTGTCGGGCATTCGTCGGCACATCTGCCGCATAGCATACATTCCACACCCTCCACTGGTCTTATGCCATCGGCTGTCAGTTGCAATGCTCCCACAGGGCAGGCATCAACACAGCTCCTGCAGCCAATACACTTCTTCTTGTTATACAGCTTCTGGGACTTGGGGGACACGCCCTCCGGGTTATGACACCACACACAGTGCAGCGGACAACCTTTCAGGAAAACCGTAACCCGTATGCCGGGCCCGTCGTTTATGGCATAGCGTTTAATATCAAATATCATAGAGCAAAAAATAACTGCACCCAAACTTTCCCAAGAAAGGGATAGTTTGGGTGCAACTTGTTATCAGAATTAGAATTCCTCGTTCTCGGTGCGCGCGATGATTTCGTTCTGCAGCTGTGGTGTCATATCGTTGAAGTAGTCGCTGTAGCCTGCCACACGCACGAGCAGGTCCTTGTAGTCCTCCGGCTTCTTCTGTGCTTCGAGCAGCGTTGCAGTGTCCACGATGTTGAACTGTATGTGGTGGCCGCCGAGCGTGAAGTAAGTGCGGATGAGCGCAGCGAGCTTCTTCAGGTCTTCGTCGCGCTTCATGAGGTTCGGCACGAAACGCACGTTGAGCAGTGTGCCGCCACTCTTCGTCTGGTCGAGCTTGCCCATCGACTTCACCACCGATGTCGGGCCGTTTGTGTCCGCGCCATGGCTTGGCGATGTGCCGTCGGAGATGGCGAAGTGTGCCAGACGGCCGTTGCATGATGCGCCGCAGACGGAGCCGAAATAGTTGTGGCAGGTGGTGCTGAGCATGTTCAGGCAGGTGCGGCCGCCGCGGGTGTTGGGCTTGCCGTCGATGGCATCCACGAGGTCGTCGTAAACCTTTACGGCTATGCTGTCGGCGTACTCGTCATCGTTGCCGAAGAACGGGGTGCGGTTCAGTATGTACTGGCGCATCTTCTCCTGTCCCTCGAAGTTGTTTGCCACGGCTGTCAGCATCTCGTCCATCGTAAACCGCTTGTCCTCAAACACATGCTTCTTCAGCGATGACAGGCAGTCGGTGATAGTGCCCAGACCGGTACACTGTATGTAGGTGGTGTTATAGNTAGCGTGCGCCGCCGGAGTAGTAGTCCTTGCCCTTCGTTATGCAGTCGTCTATGAAGAGGCTGAGGAAGGTGGCGGGCGCATAGAGCGAGAACATACGCTCTATGTAGTTGTTCACCTTCATCTTCATGTTCACGAAATAGAGCATCTGCTTGTGGTAAGCCTCATAAAGCTCGTCGAATGTCTTGAAGTTGCGTGGGTCGCCGGTCTCCAGACCGAGCTTCTTGCCGCTCTCCGGGTCGATGCCGTTGTTGAGCGTAATCTCCAGAATCTTCGGTGTGTTGAGGTAGCCCGTCAGCAGGTAAGCCTCCTTGCCGAATGCCCCCACCTCGATACATCCGGAGCAGCCTCCCTCGCGTGCGTCGCGCAGTGTCTTGCCCTGGCGCATCAGCTCCGGCACATACACATCGGGGTTGAACACCGACGGATAGCCATGTCCCTGGCGTATCACCTTGCAGCCCGCCAGCAGGAACTTGTCGGGCGTTACATGGCTGATGTGTATCGACAGACCCGGTTGCAGCTCGTGCAGATACTCCTGTATTTCGAGCACAATGTCCGAAATCTCGTTTGTGGCATCCTTGCCGTCGGGCGTTACGCCGCCGATGTTTATGTTTGTGAAGTCGTTGTATGTGCCGCTCTCCTTGAATGTTATGCCCACTTTCGGGGGGGCCGGCTGGTTGTTGAACTTTATCCAGAGGCAGCTGATAAGCTCCTTCGCCTTGTCGCGCGTGAGAGTGCCGTCGGCGAGTCCTTTCTGGTAGAAGGGGAAGAGGTGCTGGTCGATGTGTCCGGGGTTCATCGAGTCCCATCCGTTAAGCTCTGTAACGGTGCCGAGATGCACAAACCAGTACATCTGTATAGCCTCCCACATATCGCGTGGCGCGTTTGCCGGCACCCATCGGCATACGCTTGCTATCTTCTCCAGCTCCGCCTTGCGCTGTGCGTCGGTCTCTTCGGCAGCCATACGCTCCGCTTCCTCCGCATGACGTTCGGCAAAGACGATGGCGGCATCGCAGCTGATGCTCATCGCCTGTAGCTCCTGCTGGCGGTCGGTAGCCTCCGGGTCGTTTATGAAGTCGAGCTTCTCCAGCTCTGCGGCAATCTTCTTCTTCAGGTCGTTCAGGCCGCAGTGGTACATCTTTCCGTCCATAGCGGTGTGTCCTGCGGCGCGCTGCTCCATGAACTCTGTGAACACGCCGGCGAGATATGCCTCGCGCCACTGCTCGCTGACATGGTTGAAGATGCGCTCGCGCTGTGTCCTGCCCTCCCAGTAGGGGATTACCTCACGCGCGTAGGTGTCGATGTCCTCCTGACTGATGTGGTATGGCTGCATGTCGCGGCTGTCCAGCACCTGCAGGTCTTCCACGCTGTGGCAGGTCAGTTCGGGGAATGTGGGCACAGCCTTTGGCACCGGACCGCGCTCGCCCACAATCAGTTCGTCGCGACCGATGTATATGGTCTTCTTGCGGCAAATCTCAAGGAAGTTCATTGCGCGCAGAATGCAGTTGGGGTATTTGCCGTAGTTCTCCTTGTAGAACGCGGTCTCTATCAGTGCGCGCTCTATGCTCAGGGTTGTCGGGGTGTCGATGCTCTCCTGGTGGAGGCGCTTCACGCGGTTGTTCATGCCGCCCTCGTTGCCGGGGAACGCCAGGGTGAAGTTCATTTTCTGGTTGGCCTTGCGGAAGGCTGTGGATGTTGCAGTCATATAGATAAATGATTAGGCATCACACGGATACGCCACATTCGGGTGGAGTATCATTCGGCGCAATAGCGCCGAACACAGTGACGCATTATTGTTGGTTTTTGTAAAAAAAAGATTGCTGATTGTAGATGGAATATGTTGCTTCGCTCGCAAAGAAGGGTGGCGGAAAACGGATATGCGAAATGCGGCCTCTCCCAGAATGGGGAAAGGTCTCCGTTGCTTCCGCTATCGCTGTTGATAGAATATCAGGCAGCTGAACAGGCGACGATAAGAAAATGTGTGCATCATATTCTCAGGGCGCAAAGTTAGACAAGTGTGCCGTTCCTTGCAAGTAACTGGCTGGAAAAATGTGCTTTACAACAAAAAAACAGCCCGCAAACGTATCTCGCAGGCTATTTTTTGTGCTATGTGTCGGTAAAAACGTTGCTTTCTATGCCTTCTATACTTTCTGTCCTCTCAATGACAATGGCAATATTCAAAAAGTCCGCAGCTGCATCTGCCGCTGAAAACATCTTTGAGATTGTCGCGATAAAAGTTCCAGAGAGCTTTCTCCGTATCGCCCCAATCATCCTCTGTCTTAGGCTCGGCAACAGTCAGGAACAGCTCCGGCTGCGAGAAGTCTGTTGTGGCGCCTATGCAGATGACGCAGCCGTATAGGCTGATGCCGTCGTCCCGTGTGTAGATGTGCATCCCTTTGCCGAACGATTCCAACAACCCTTTTGCGCGTTCGGATATGCTTGTGTCATTTGCCTTTATCAGAATCTTCATGTCCTGCTATCTGTTCCTGTGTTCGGCATTGGCTATTTGACAGCTTTTAGGCAGATGCTTGTGCCAAAGTTCTTTGCCTTCACATTGAGAGTTACTTTCCCGGTGCGGTTGGTGCTGCGCAGGGCAACTGTGGCTCTGCCTTTCCATGCCTTGCGGATGTGTGATGGATAGGGCGTTTCATCTTTGAGGTCAGCGCTGGCAGTCGCTAAGATTTGTGCCGGACCGCTTACTGAAAAATGCAGTTCGTCGGTTGCATCCGGTACCAAAACGCCTTTGTCGTCAAGCAGTTCCACTGTTGCCCATACTATATCCTGCCCGTCTGCCTTAAGCGTTTGCGCTGTGGGAGTAAGGCGCAGCTGGGAGGCGTTGTCCGCAGATGTCGTCAGGATGCTTCCGCTTCCGGGTATTTCTGTGCCATCGCTGTTTAACGCCACACATTGGAGAGTGCCGGGAGCGTAGTTCACGCTGAATGTTGCCTTAAACTCTTCTGTTCTTGTTGTGGGTTTTTCGCCGATGACTTTGCCGTTAAGATACAGTCGCACTTTGGGATAACGGGAGTATATCTCCACTTCTACAGGCTTGTTCTCATGCCCTTTCCAGTTCCACGACTCCCATGTGGGCCATACCGACCAACTTGTTTCGCTGATTTTGCCGTAGTAGCCTTGCGGCTCTTTCACTGCCATATAGACAGGGCTCTTCATCGTCGTGTTCCACAATATCTCGCGATAGTGTGAGATAGGTTTGCGCCAGCCCGTAAGGTCTATGTCTCCGCAGTAGGCTCCGTGCCAAGGATAATGGTCGCCCTGATAGTGCTCGCCCCGGTTTTCCCCGTCGTAGTGCCATGCGCCGATAGCGCTTTCCCCGATGTAGTCTATGGCAGTCCAGACGAAATCGCCCAACACATACTGGTTGTCTGCCGCTTTAGCCCAATTCCTGAAAGCGTCTCGCGGGAAGGATTCCGTCTGCCACATTACTCGCTGTGGCACACGCGCATGGTCGCTTTCCGCCTTGTGTATCATGTAGTTATAACCGGTGATGTCGAGTGTGGCGGCCAGTGGGTCGTATATCTCCCAGTCGCTGTCCCAGGCAGCCAGTGCCTGTGTTACGGGGCGGGTAGGGTCAAGTTCTCTCATACGGTCTGCCAGCTTCTTGGAAGTCGTAACAACCTCTAATTTCTTGCGCTCAATAACCTCGTTGCCGTTGCTCCAGCAGATGACTGAGGGATGGTTTCTGTCGCGCAAAACAAGTGCGTCGATGTCCTTCTGCCACCACTCGTCGATTAGCGTGTGGTAGTCGTGAGTGTTCTTTGCATCACGCCATCCGTCGAAGGCTTCGTCAATGACCATCAGTCCGATATGGTCGCAGGCACGCAGAAATTCAGGGCTTGGGGCGTTATGCGAGGTGCGGACCGCGTTGAAGCCTGCATCCTTCATCTGCTGAGCCTTGCGCCATTCCGCCTTGTCATAGGCGGCAGTGCCGAGCATTCCGTTGTCATGGTGAATACATCCGCCGTTGAATTTTACCGGCTGCCCGTTAAGTAGGAAGCCTTTCCCTGCACTGTACTCTATTGTACGGAAGCCGACCTCAATGTCTCTGCCCTCAACCTCAATGTTATATAGTGCCGGATGGTCAGGGCTCCACAGGCGGACATCGCGGAAGGTGCGCAGTTCGTCTGGCTGCCCGTTGCGTGAAATGCGTGCTATGGCGGAGTCCGCCTTGACGCCGTCAGCAGAAATGCCAAATATCTTTTCAGTGCGGACAAATGGTTCCCAAGGCTCGTTGCGGTTGCCGCTCATGTCTTTTATCAGCCACACATGACGGTAGATGCCCGACCCTGTGTACCACCGGCAGTTCTTTTGTCGGGAATTATCAACCCTGACCGCAACAATATTCTGCTTTTCGTGGCTTACAAAATCTGTGATGTCAACGAAAAAGGAACTGAAACCGTATGGATGACCGCCAGCAAGTCTGCCGTTTATATATACGGCAGAGTTCATATACACTCCCTCAAAGTACAGCCAGAGTCTCCCCACCTTGTCTGTCTCATTTATGCGGAAGGTTTTTCTGTACCACCCTGTGCCGCAAGGCAGGTAGCCGCCGTCTCCGCCCGTTGGATTTTCCTTGTTGAAATTGCCCTCAATGCTCCAGTCATGAGGGAGGGTGACCTGCCGCCAATTCTCCGCCTTATTAGGGAAAGATGGGCAGACTGAGTCAGAATTTAAGGTAAACTGCCAGTCGCTGTCAAAAAGTGTGCGTGTCTGGGCAGAGGCAGTTAGAGCGAAGAAAGCGAGTAAAATTGCAGAGATGTATGTTTTCATATAAACTTTCTGTCCCTCCTTTATTTACTTTCTCAATCTAATCTTTGGCCACTGCTACAACCTCTATCTCCACAAGCGCACCCTTCGGCAGTTTCTCTACGGCTACAGCCGAGCGGGCAGGGTAGGGCTGTCGGAAGAACTCGGCATACACCTCGTTCATGGCGGCGAAATCGTCCATGTTGTCAAGGAATACGGTGGTTTTCACCACGTGCGACAGGTCTGTGCCAGCAGCACTTAGGTCACTCTTCACGTTGGTGAGCGCCTGTCGTGTCTGCTCCTTTATGCCGCCCTCAGCGAGACTGCCTGTGGCGGGGTCTAACGGAATCTGCCCTGACGCATAGACAAAGCCATTCGCCACTATGGCCTGGCTGTACGGCCCGACAGCTGCCGGCGCCTTCTCGGTGTGTATTGCTTTCATGTTTTATGGAATTTAGATACCTACAGACAGAGAGTTTTTAGCCAACCTGCCATTTCTTCTACCGTCTTGAAGTAATGGGTGTGGGTGTTTCCCTGCTCTTCATAAATCTTTTTCCCGGTTTGTGTGCGACTTACCACATTCAGCATATACTGCAAATCATCTGGCATATTTACAGTATCTACCTTTATCCCATTGAGTTTGCCACGGTCGTTGATGAATGTGTTGTAATACTCATCCATAAAACTGCGGGTGGCAAACTGAACCTTGGAGAAATCTATCTGCACATCCTTCGCATTGCTGTTCTGCACGTAAAGAAGCAGGTCGCCAACTGTTGATCGCGACTTCAAGTCTTGGCTCAGAACCTTTGTGATATCTATTGTGGTCATAATGTTATTCTATGTAGTTTATGTAGTTGAAAGATGTCTTGTCATAATATAAGCGGTAGATAACTGCTGTTCCACTGCAATATAAATCGTCAGGAAGTTCCGCGTATTCGTGGACTTTGCCAGAATGTATCGCCATTGCTTTGCCGGAAATCATCAGGAACAATCCTCCTAAACCTTGGGTAAGCATATTTTTGGTTGTAATGATTCCGTAACCTCTGTTCACAGCATCTGGGAGGTTCTTCGTAGAGATTCCCCGGTTAGCCGCTTTCATCGCTTCCATATCTGATAGGATATCTTCATCGTTGTTTTCCCGATAACTACCAAGTAGTGTGATTCCTCTGTCTGCTATGCATATGTCTATGAATTTCTCTTCACGGTTTATCGTGGCATGAATATAACCTTTATCAGACTTTGAGTGTTGTGTGATGTTGTCAACACATTCTCCGATGATATATCGGATGCCAGTTGAAACATTTTTAACATTGCCAGACATCTCTATTAGGACATCTTCTATTGCTGTCAGGATGTCATTTTTCTGGTCATCCTCCTCATTGTTTGCGGGAAAATTGATGATAGGGATAAACTCCTTATTTGCATAAGCCTGAAGGCAGGCACGGAATTTTGAGATTCGCATTTCGCCAGCGGCAACTCCATGCGGAAACGAGATATCGTTCAAAGCAGGAATACCTGTCTCAATCTGCTGTTGACGAAGCAACATCAAAGGTAAAGCCATGACGGGAGATACCGGTGCTGATATATTGTCAGCGAAAGTATCAACTCTGTAAGCGGCTTTTGTGGCTTTGGCTATTGATATGGTTTTTATCAGTAGTGAAAGGAATGCCGCCTCGGATGGTATGGGGTTAATGTTATTCGTTTTGCCAAGCGTGTATTTCCTCTGCAAAGATAGATATTGCTGCTCCAATAGACACGCAAATGGCAATAAAAGTGTGTATGAGGGTGTGATTTTGTGGAGTTTGGAGGGAATATATGGTTTTATAGTCGTACTTTTGTACCCATAACAGAAGGGGAGGCGTGTTGCGGCCCCGTAAAAACTAATGACTATGAGTAACAGAATAACAGAAATCCTTGGTATTGAATATCCAGTCATTGCAGGCGGCATGGCGTGGTGCAGCGGTTGGCGGTTGGCGGCTGCCGTAACAAACGCTGGCGGACTCGGACTGATAGGCGCAGGGTCGATGACTGCGGAAATCCTCGAAGAGAATATCGTGAAGTGTAAGGAAGCCGTTGGCGGCAAGGCGTATGGAGTGAACATACCGCTGGCTAACCCGCTCGCACCGAAGGTTATGGAGCTGGTAGAGAAACATGGCGTGCCTGTGGTGGCAACATCTGCGGGAAGTCCGAAGAAGTGGACAGCATGGCTCCACGAGCGCGGTGTGAAGGTGATACACGTTGTGGCATCTTCAACCTTTGCCCGGAAATGCGAGGATGCGGGTGTGGATGTTGTGGTGGCGGAAGGCTTTGAGGCAGGCGGACATAACGGACGCGAGGAGACCACCACGATGTGCCTTATCCCTGCTGTGCGCAAGGCAATATCAATACCTCTTGTGGCTGCCGGCGGCATTGCCACAGGCGACGCGATACTCGCGGCAGAGGCTCTCGGCGCAGAGGGTGTGCAGATAGGCACGCGCTTCGTGCTTACGGAGGAATGCTCTGCAAGCAAGGCTTTCAAGGATGTGTGCCTCAACCTCAACGAGGGCGACACAAAGCTGCTGTTGAAGAAACTGTCGCCCACACGACTCATCGGCAACAATTTCCGTACCCGCGTGGAAGAGGCTGAGGCAAAGAACGCCTCACCCGAAGAACTGCTTGAATTGATAGGCGTTGGTCGTGCGAAGGCTGGAATGTTCGACGGCGACATAGAGAACGGCGAGCTGGAAATCGGTCAGGTGGCATCGCTCTTCAAGGGTAGGGAGGTGCAGACTGTGGCAGAGGTGTTCAAGGAGATTCTCGGCGAGTACAAGGCAGCGAAGGAGAGGCTCGTTCGGTAATTCTTTAAGTGAATGGAAGTGGAGTTAATGGGGGGTGGTAACTGGGGGGGAGTGGAGTTAAAGTGACAAATGACTTCTGCGCAAAAGGGTAATGTCACTTTAACTCCTCTTTAACTTCCCTTTAACTCCACATTAACTTCCCTTTAACTCCTCTTTAACTCCACTTTAACTCCACTTCACTCCACATTAACTCCACTTCACTCCCATCATATAGACCCCACCATAAATGATTCGCGAGTTACAACTTAGGGTTTTGCCGAAGACGGCTGCTGACGGCGAGTGCCTCCGCAGCTATCTGAGCGACGAGTATGGCATAAGGCGTGGCAGCATAACGGCGGTGAGAATACTGAAACGCTCCATTGACGCACGCCAGCGCATGGTGTTCGTCAATCTGAAGGTCCGCATATATATAAATGAGGAGCCAGACGACGAGGCCTTTACCTGCATAGACTACAGACCTGTCAGCGGAAAACGCCAGGCGGTGGTTGTGGGGGCAGGGCCTGCGGGACTCTTTGCCGCCCTGCGCCTGATAGAGCACGGCATACTGCCGATAGTCGTGGAGCGCGGCAAGAATGTGCGCGACCGCAAGAAGGACATTGCCGCAATAACGCGCGAGGGGCGTGTGGATTCTGAGAGCAACTACTCCTTTGGCGAGGGCGGTGCCGGTGCATACAGCGACGGAAAACTCTACACCCGGTCGAAGAAGCGCGGGTCGGTGGACCGGATACTGAACATATTCTGCCAGCATGGCGCCTCGCCAGACATCCTTGCCGACGCACACCCGCACATCGGCACCGACCGTCTGCCCCGCGTCATAGAGAACATTCGCGAGACCATACTGCGCTGCGGCGGTGAAGTGCGCTTCCAGACCAAGATGACCGGGCTTAAGATTGAGGAAGGCTGCGTTACGGGCATTACGGCAAAGAACCTGCTGACAGGCGAGGAACAGGAGATACCCGGTCCGGTGATACTCGCAACAGGTCATTCCGCCCGCGATGTATACCGCTACCTGTATGCGTCGGACATACACATTGAGGCGAAGCCGCTCGCTGTCGGTGTGCGCCTTGAGCACCCGTCGCACCTCATAGACCAGATACAGTACCACTCTCGCGAGGGTCGTGGCAGATACCTGCCGGCGGCGGAATACAGTTTCGTGACGCAGGTGGATGGTCGCGGCGTCTACAGCTTCTGCATGTGTCCCGGCGGCTTTGTTGTTCCGGCGGCAAGCGGCGATAGGCAGATGGTGGTCAATGGCATGAGCCCTTCGTCGCGTGGCAGCAGGTGGAGCAACAGCGGCATGGTGGTGGAGGTTAGCCCTGAGAGCGACAATCCGCTCTGTATGGTGGACTATCAGGAGAAGTTGGAGCTCATGGCATATAACAACAGGGGCGAGGGAATGGCGGCGCCGGCACAGCGTATGGCAGACTTCGTGAACAACCGCCTCTCTGCCGACCTGCCTTCCACTTCCTATTCACCGGGCATCGTCTCGTCGCCCCTCCACTTCTGGATGCCAAAGGATGTAAGCCTTCGTCTGCAGACAGCCTTCAGGGAGTTTGGCAGAAAGAGCCATGGCTTCCTCACGAACGACGCTACGCTGATAGGCGTGGAGACCCGCACATCATCGCCCGTAAGGATAGTGCGCGATGCAGAAACCCTGCAACACATACAACTGGAAGGGCTCTTCCCCGCAGGTGAGGGGGCAGGCTATGCGGGAGGAATAGTTTCTGCGGCAATAGATGGTGAGCGGTGCGCAGACGAACTTGAACATTTCTTTAGAAGTTAAAGGAAAGTGTAGTTAAAGGAGTCAAAGACATTACCTATGTGGTTTAATTATGGAGTTAAAGAAGTTAAAGGAGTTAAAGGAGTCAAAGACATTACCTATGTGGTTTGTGTTCAAATAGTTCTCTGAGAATAAGTCATTTGTCNCTTTAACTCCTTTAACTCCTTTAACTCCCTTAACTCCAAAAAAAAATCTCCTTTAACTCCTCTTTCCCTTAACTCCTCTTTAACTTCTCTTCACTACACTTAAAGAATAACTGATATCGCTTTATGATTTTTCTCTTATTTATACTGTTTTTCCTGCTGACTTTTTCAGCTTGTTCAGACAATGACAGTTTTTCGCCGTCTGCGTCAAACACTTTGACGTTTGAGACGGACACGGTGTCTTTTGACACGTTATTCGCCACTGTGCCTTCATCGGCGCAGTCGTTCTGGATACGCAACAACTCGGCTGACGGGATACGCTGCAAGGAGGTGCGTCTGGAGGGAGGCAACCAGACGGGCTTCCGTGTGAATGTGGATGGGGAGTATATGTCGCCTGAACGCGGATATAAACTGAACGATATAGAGGTACGCAAGGGGGACTCGATAAGGGTGTTTGTGGAGGTAACCACTCCAAAGGCATTGAGCGAGACACCGAGGAAGATTGAGGACAACATTGTGTTCACATTGGAAAGCGGCGTGCAGCAGAAGGTGAACCTGAACGCATGGGCATGGGACGCTGTGATGAAACGAGGATGGGTGATAGACTCAGACCAGACGATTACGGGAGAGAAGCCTATCATTGTGTATGACAGCATGGTGGTTAAACGGAATGTGTTGCTGACAATAGCTGCGGGCACGACGATATATTTCCACAAGGGGGCAGGTATTGACGTGCAGGGTACTCTTGTATGCGAAGGCACGGCAGAGAGGCCTGTTGTGCTTCGTGGCGACAGGCTGGACAATATGTTCGACTATCTGCCCTACGACCTTGTGAGCGGACAGTGGAGGGGGATAACCTTCGGGGAGAGTTCGTATGGCAACCGCGTGACTTTCACTGACTTACACTCTGCCGACAATGCCGTCGTCTGCGACTCTTCGTCGATTGACAGGGAGAAACTGAAAGTGGAATACTCTACGATTCACAACAACAAGGGTTTCGGTATTTTAAGCTCTCACTCGGTGGTGAACATTGTGTCGTCGCAGATAACAAACTGTCTCGCCAACTGTGTGTATGCTGATGGCGGCAGGGTGTCTATTCTGCAATCAACGATAGCGCAGTTCTATCCGTTCCAGTCTGTAAGGGGATGGGGACTGCTGTTTGCAAATATGACAAAGGCGGAAGGGGATAAGGACTGCGGAATAGTGTGTCTGAATTCCATAATAACGGGCTTTGATGATGATGTGATATGTGCAGACCTGAGTAAAGAAGACTCTCTGTATACGATGACCTTCGACCATGATGTTCTGCGCACAGAGAGGGTAAAAGGCGAACTTGCCTCTAATTTCACTAACATTATCTGGGAAAAGGAACTGGAGGACAGCCTTGCGGAGAAGAGGGACACGACTCTGCTGACGGGCAGGAACATGTTCAAACTCGTATCGCATGAGACGCAACACTACGATTTCCACCTTGCTGAGCGTTCCTGCGCAGTAGGAATGGGTTCGGCAGATTATGCCAGACTTGCAGGAAAAGACAGGGACGGACTACCATTTGATGAACAAAAAACGGATTTGGGATGCTACTCAACATTGAAATCACAGAGCGACAGTTCGCAGAACTCAGCTCGGAGGAGAAGGAACTGGTAACGGCGGCAAAGGACGCCACATACAACTCCTACTCACCCTACTCGAGGTTTAGGGTAGGTGCTGCCGTCAGACTTGGCGACAGCACAATTGTAACGGGCGCCAATCAGGAGAACGCAGCATACGGGCTGTGCCTGTGTGCAGAGCGAACAGCTATCTACTCGGCACAGGCTGCAAAGCCGGAACGGCCTATAACAGCGATAGCCATTGCGGCACGAATGGGGGAAGGTGGAGGTGATAAAGAGGGTTTTACCCAAGAACCAGTAACGCCCTGCGGTTCGTGTCGGCAGGTGATGTCGGAAATGGAAAAGAGATACGGCAATCAGATGAAAATCATCATGTATGGGGAGAAGGGCATATATATTGCTGAAGGAATAAAGTCGCTGCTGCCGCTGGCGTTTTGATATTAACGAATAGTTATAGAAAGTGGAACAGGATGTATATCGTACTATAGAGGAGAAATCGGAAGGGTACTACACTCAACTGAAGAGCAAGTTCTACAGTTTTGCTTTTCCTGTATCGACAGTTGATGATGTCAAAGCTCTTGTGGCGGAATATCGGAAGAAATACTACGATGCGCGACACGTATGCTACGCCTACATAATAGGTGCAGACAAGGCCTTGTTCCGTGCAAACGATGACGGAGAACCTTCGGGTACGGCGGGGAAACCGATACACGGTCAGATAGTGTCGAGAGACCTGACCGACGTGCTGGTTATCGTGGTAAGGTATTATGGCGGTGTAAACCTCGGCACAGGCGGACTGATAGAGGCGTACCGCACAGCAGCTCACGAGGCTCTGGAGAAGGCAAGTATTGTGGAAAGATTTGTGGAAGAGACGATTATACACCGTTTCCAATATTCCGAAATGAATGCGGTAATGAAGATTGTGAAAGACACAAAATGCACAATTATTGCACAGGATTTTGGCAATGACTGCACAATAACACTTAAAATAAGACAATCACAGGCGGATAAACTGCTTCAAAAATTAAAAAACGTACCATTTTCATAGCCATTCTTTGCCAAATGCTCTAACTTTGCCGCGTTATTCTTTAAGTGTAGTGAAGAGGAGTTAATGTGGAGAGTTATTTAAGTGTAGTGAAGGGTAGTTAAAGTGGAGTTAATGT
>JABUUG010000026.1:0-10790 GCA_021443285.1 Bacteroidaceae bacterium | reverse complement strand
AACTCCTCTTTAACTCCACTTTAACTCCTTTTTTCTTAATAGATATTACTTATAAATTATCACCAGTTGATGGCAAAGATTAGAATCAAGGACATTGCAGAAATGTCGGGAGTGAGTGTCGGAACGGTCGACAGGGTTCTTCACGATAGACCGAATGTGTCGCCCGATGCACGAAAGAAAGTGGAGGAAGTGCTGGCAAAGATTAATTTCAAACCCAATATCTATGCGTCAGCACTGGCATACAACAAGGATTATACTTTTTATGTAATCCTTCCTGAACATTCTTCGGAGGCCTATTGGTCGGAGATTGAAGAGGGAGTGAAAAAAGCGGTTGAACACAGGAACGATTTCAACATCAACGTTGAGATACTCTACTATAAGCGTTACGAGTCAGAAGACTTCATAAGCAAGTGTACTGCCTGTATAGAGGCAAAGCCATCGGCAGTTGTGCTTGTACCGACCTTTCCCGAAATAACGAAAACTTTTACGGACAAGCTCCATGCAAGCAATATCCCGCTTATATTGCTTGACTCATATATCCCTGAACTGAACCCATTGTCATTTTTCGGTCAGGACTCTTTTTCCAGCGGTTATTTTGCAGCAAAAATGCTCATGCTTCTTGCCTCAGACGACAAGCGGATAGCCATCGTGAAACAGAAGAAGGACGGCAAGGTGTCGAGCAGACAGCAGGAAAACCGCGAGATAGGTTTCCGAAATTATATGAGAAGCCATTTCCCAAATGTGGAAATCCTTGAACTTGACCTGCCCCTTGATGTCAGCAATGAGCAGTATAGCGAACTGCTGGAAGCCTTTTTTGATGAGCATGAGGATATACACCACTGTATAACGCTGTCATCAAAAGCCTACCTGGTTGGCGAGTTCCTTCTTCAAACCCGCCGCTCGGATGTGAAGATTATGGGTTACGACATGGTACCGCGCAATGCAGAGTGCCTGCGAAAAGGCTCCATTTCATTCCTCATCGCACAGCACGCCTTCATGCAGGGCTTCCATGCCATTGACTCTTTATTCAAGTATCTTGCTTTCAAACAGGAGGTAAAGAGTGTGAACTACATGCCAATAGAACTGCTATCGAAGGAGAATGTGGATTTCTACCACAGAACGCTGATTTAGAGAGTGCTTTTCCTATCGGATTCCCGGGCAGAAACTCCGGACACAGTGGCTCTGGCATTGAAGGCGTCAAGCCACATCAGGTAATAATTCAAACAATCTTAAACCCAAATATCATGTCTTACATCAGAATTAATCCAATAGACTCTGTAGTAGTCGCTCTGCGCCCAATGAAGTGTGGAGAAGAAGTCCTCAATGGTGTGAAACTCCTTCAGGATGTGCCACAGGGACACAAAATACTTCTTCATGACCTGAAGAAAGGTGATAATATCATAAAGTACGGCTATCCAATCGGTCATGCAATGACAGACCTTAAGGCTGGAGAATGGATAAACGAGAACAACCTGAAGACAAACCTTGAGGGAACACTTGAATATTCATACCGCCCTGTAAACGAGAAGCTTGTAAAGGAAAAGTCATCCAAAACCTTCAAGGGCTACAAGCGCGCCAAAGGAGAAGTCGGTGTGCGCAACGAAATATGGATTGTCCCCACAGTGGGATGCGTGAACGGCATAGCCGAAGAACTTGCCAAACGGCTGCTGGAAGAGACAAAACTGGAAGGAATAGACGCTGTACACGCATGGCATCACAACTACGGTTGCTCACAGCTGTCGGAAGACCATGAGAACACCCGCAAGGTACTGCGCGACATAGTGCTCCATCCTAATGCTGGTGCTGTGCTTGTGCTCAGTCTCGGATGTGAGAACAACCAGCCCGAAGACTTCATGGCTATGCTCGGCGATTATGACAAAGAGCGCATAAAGCTTCTCGTAACGCAACGTGTTGAAGGCGATGAACTGGAGGCTGGCATGGCAATGCTTCGTGAGATGTATGAGATAGCAAAACAGGACAAACGCGAGGAGTGTCCGCTGAGCGAACTAAGGGTAGGACTGAAATGTGGCGGTTCAGATGGCCTGTCTGGCATCACTGCCAATCCACTTGTTGGGGAATTCTCTGATTTTATAGTTGCACAGGGCGGAACAAGCATTCTTACGGAAGTGCCGGAAATGTTCGGGGCGGAGACAATACTGATGAACCGCTGTGAGAACGAGGAGCTGTTCAACAAGACTGTCAAGATGGTGAACGACTTCAAGGAATACTTCCTTAGCCATGGTGAACCTGTCGGCGAGAACCCATCGCCGGGCAACAAGGCAGGCGGTATATCAACCCTTGAGGACAAGGCTCTCGGATGTACACAGAAATGCGGACGGGCACCAGTCAGCGGTGTGCTGGAATATGGCGAACGACTTAGTGTTAAAGGACTTAACCTGCTCTCTGCACCAGGCAACGACCTTGTAGCTTCGACAGCCCTTGCAGCTTCTGGATGCCAGATAGTTCTCTTCACTACAGGCAGAGGAACACCGTTCGGCACATTCATCCCTACGATGAAGATTTCCACTAACTCACAACTGTTCAAAAACAAGCCTAACTGGATAGACTTCAATGCTGGCCAACTTGTTGACGGAGTTGATATGCCGACAGTACTCGAACAGTTTATTGACAAAGTGATTGCTGTAGCAAGCGGTGAACCAGCTCAAAACGAAAAGAACGGCTACCGGGAAATATCAATATTCAAAAACGGAGTAACGCTGTAGGTGTGTACTATATATAAATGGATTTTGCCATATGCAAATAGACCAGCATAATTTCCTTTCCCTGCTATCCACTGGGGTTTTCGACACGCCCCTTGACGTTCAGCCTATGTCAAAATTCAAATGGCAGAGACTGAGAAGATATGGGGAGAAAGAGAATGTAAGGAAATATCTGGACTACGGAATACAGCGCAGCATATACTCAGAGAATCTCAGTCTGGATGAACGCCGTTCTGACAGGGAGATTTATGATCTACGGTCTCTGCAATACCGGCATTACCTGAACAGACAGAAACCGTTAAGCAGGTTTCATAACAGCTATTTACGCCTGAAGATGTCTCAAATCTTCACAAAGGAGATACATGAGATAGACACCTCTATAGAAAGCCTTGCACTTCTGGATATAATAACGCACTTTCTGAACAGGCTTACAGAAGGAATACTCTCGTTTGAAATTGTTATTGAGGCAGGTCTGTTCCTACAACAAAAGGGCGACAAGGTGAATTTCGTCCGCCTTGAAGAGCATATCTCTAAGCTATATCTTTGGAAAACCGCCAATCTACTCGGAACACTGCTTGTCAAGCTGTTTCACTTCTCACCAGAGGAAGTGCCTTTCTTCAAGAAAGAGGACAGCAGATGGAGGCAGGTAGTTGACCATTATTTCCAACTGTCATTTGAAGACCTTATAACGAGACATCACAAGGAGCGTGCCTATCAACAGCTGTATCTTGGTAAACACGACCATTCAAGAATCTCCGCACAACGAGGAAGGTACTATGCAAGGTATCATCATGTAGAGGCACTCTCAAGCTATATGGCGAACATAGTCAATAGCATTACACAGATTGAAGAATGAAAAAAATATTATTTTATACACTCTTTTTGCTATCAACTCTCAGCCTTTCTGCACAAGAATTGTGTGAAGACACATGTTCTCATGTTCACGGGATAGACATAAGCCATTATCAGGGAAACGTGTTTTGGGAGCATATCGGAGATAATTCGAAAATGGCGTATGTATATATAAAATGTACGGAGGGGGGAGATAACCAGGATCCCAAATACCTCAACAACATAGAACTGGCAAAGGCGTATGGGCTGAAGGTAGGCAGCTACCATTTCTATCGTCCGAAAACCCCGCAACATATACAGTTGCAGAACTTCATGGCGCAGTGCAAGGCTGAGCAACAAGACCTTCTACCTATGATAGACATTGAGTCTGCGGGGGGGTATTCGGCATCCCGCTTCTGCGACTCATTGTTCAAGTTCATAGAACTTGTTGAAGAGGCAATACACCAAAAACCTCTGCTTTATACCTACAAAAATTTCTACAACAACTATCTGTTGGGCAAAATTGACGGCTATCCGCTGATGATAGCCTGCTACACGGATGAGCCTCCCGTACTGAACGATGAAAAAGAATACTGCATGTGGCAATACACAGCTAAAGGAACCATCAGAGGTATTCGTGGATATGTGGACAAGTCACGTTTTATGGGGAACCATTCCATGCGTGAGATACGATATATAAAAGACTAATTTCTATTAATCACTACTCAAAAATGACAGAATTGATACTGCCACCACTCGAGAACATTCATCAGGCAGCCCGCGATTTCCTGTCGCAGTACGGGAGAGCAAAGGTTATTGCCTTTTATGGGAAGATGGGGGCAGGCAAGACAACATTCATCAAGGCGCTGTGCGATGAACTACAGGTAACCGATGTGGTTAACTCCCCCACATTTGCCATAGTCAACGAATATACCTCAGGCATCAACGGAGCACCCATATTCCATTTTGATTTCTACCGCATAAAACGCATAGAGGAAGTCTATGACATTGGTTATGAAGAGTATATAGAAAGCGGAAACCTCTGCATGATAGAATGGCCGGAACTCATTGAGGAACTTCTTCCACAAGACTGTCTCCGAATAAAAATCTCGCACCAGTAATAGAACATTTATGCAATACTGTCCATACTGCGGCGCTCTCCTGCCCACAAACGCCAAGTTCTGCCCTGAATGTGGAGAATCATTGGCGGCAAATACCATCGGCGACGTCTCTACAAAACAGACACAAAGACACAAAGACTCAAGAAATAGGAGAGACAAAAACAATGACAACAAAAAGTCGCTATACGGATGTCTCATAATACTGCTTATCATAGCTGTAATCGCAGCTGCTACAGTAATTATGTATAACAACACACAGACTCACTCCAATGCTCTCATACCCAAGGAAGATACCTCTGACACCTTATCTAACAGACTGGAAGAGGAGGAAGATTCCCCATCCCTTAGCTATGAGGAGCAATTGCAAATGAGAGAGAAAGAACGTGAGGCAGAAATCAGAAAGCGTGTTCAACGTATCTATGACGATGTGCTACAATATAAACCTCAGGTGAACTATACCGGCAGATACTGCACCAGCCGCCTATACCAGCTGATCCAGCAGGCCAACCAAACGGGGGAGTACTGGCTGGACTACGACTACTGGATTTCGGCACAGGACTGCGACAAACCGCACCTTGAAATGGTAAAAATAATAGACTGCTATGAAGACCTGGCTACTGTGAAGGTTTATGTGCGACCATTCCGAGATGGTCAGGAGACAAGTGTTATAGAACTAAAAATGCTTAAAGAAGACGGAGCATGGCTGATAGATGACTTCATCGACCACGGCACAAGCCTGAAGACCAGAGCCAGACGCACAATAGAGGAATCCCAGATTAAGGCTGAAATAATGCACGATGACGCAGACACCATAAACAACATCCATTAACAAACGAAAACAAATGAGATTTTTCATCATATCAATAGCTGTACTACTATTATTTTCCTGTAGCAAAAAACAGGAAACAACAGAACAAAAGCCAGCACCACATTTCTCGGAATACCAGTACATGCAGAACATGCAGAACAAGCAGACTGGAGAAATGTGGCACATAGAGCTGTCACTGCAGTTGCCTGACTCCCTGAAAGACCTCCGCAAAGCCATTGTCTCACAGATATTCTCCATAACTTCCGATTCGCTAACTGACAAAACGCTTGTCGAGAGATTCCTCCAGAACAACGATACCCTCGCGCTATATAAGGCTTTTGCTGATTATTATGTGGCAAATGCAGAACCTATAGCTGGAATCAAGCCCGACTATGAGTCGCTCTGTCAGTATATAGAGAAAAAAGATGGAAATACAGAAGACATAAAGACTGTACACGTTGCCGTGTCAGAATATATGTACACTCCCAGCTTTGCCTCATACAACATCTGCTTTACAAGCACAGATGAAGGATATATACCACGTTATAAGTCAGTAAATTACGACAGAACAAAAAACTGTGTGCTGTCCGCGGATGATATGTTTGATCAGACAAAAATTAGAGCAGTCCTCAGAGGCGCAGCAACGATACAGTCAAACGACCTTCCGGAAATACACGATGTGATAACGACAAAGGCGTTCTGCTACAACTTCAAGAAGGACACGCTGTACGCATACCCCACCACAACCACGTTACCGACAACAATTGTATTGCCCCTGAAGAAATATGTCGGTGCAATAGAAGCGATGTCGCCAAATGCAAAAAAGATACTCAGACAGTCTCTTTCAAAGGAAACAGAATCACAGCTTGCAAAGTCACGCCAGTTTGTATCAACATTCTATTCCACATACGTTCTCCTGACAAGCGATATGGGGCCCGCAGCACCCCCTCCGGCATTCAGTGACGTCACAGTGGAGAACAACTGTACACCGAAAGTCCTGCGCATACTGTCAGAACAGTATGACTACGACTGTCCCGAGCGCATCTGCTTCTCAACGGCACCGTTCAGAACCTATGCAAACGAAGGCATTTCTGTAAAAATCATCACATATATACTTGGTGTTCACTCTGTTACCAAAGACTGGCTTGTCATAGATTACAGCGACAAGGGATATTTCGGGACAACGGCGATCAAGGTTGCTGACTACGATTCCAAGCTTATGATTGACGATTTCCGTTTCCTCGGAAACCCAGTTCCGCAGTATTGGGTAACACAAGGTATGCTGATGCAGTTCGCATCGGTAATATCAAAGTATTAATTACAACTTCCAATAATAAAGAGGTGCTAAAGGGACTATAGAATCCAAATTAAGATATAATGAGAAAATATATACCACTACTGATGCTTGCCATCTCCATGCCGATGGCAGCACAAACGACCTATCAGGACCAGCTCAACGCAAAGGACCGGGAAATAGCAGAACTGAAAAAACAGCTCGCTATAAAACAGGCTAAGCAGAAACTCCTCACAGCCCCGAACCTCATGCCATCCGTGCTTTTCACGAAGAACTCTTCCGTTATCAACGATTCCCAGATGGCTTCCATTGAGATGCTTGCCAAGTATGCAAAGAAAAACACTGCGTCAGTAATTGAGGTAAGGGCTTTTGCATCTAATGATGAAGAAAACGCAGACCTACTTTGCAAGAAACGTGCGGAGACAGTCATCTCTGTACTCTCAACAAAATACAAGGTGCCTGTACATCAACTGAATGCCGCCCCTTATGGTGCTACAGCCGTGCTGTATGATGTAACGGAATACAACCGAGTCGTACTATTTAACGACAACAAGAAGTAGTCCCCACCTATGTTATAGCCCCCGCATGAAACTTTCCGAACTTAAAAACGGCGAAACAGGATACATCGTAAAAGTTCTTGGCCACGGTGGTTTCCGCAAACGAATTGTGGAAATGGGATTCATACGTGGTAAGAAAGTGCAGGTTATGCAAAACGCACCGCTCCAAGATCCCGTAAAATACAAAATAATGGGATACGAGGTCAGCCTGCGAAAGGCCGAGGCGGCTATGATTGAGGTAGTTGCTGACAGGAAAAGCATTATTGATGTTTCTGCGGGAGCAAAAGTTACGACTGTTGAAGATAACGATGACTGCCTTACTCATCCAGAACTGAACTCGCAGCTTAGGCATGAAGCTATGCGACAGGGTCGTACCATCAACGTAGCCCTAATCGGCAATCCAAACTGCGGCAAGACATCTCTTTTCAACTATGTTTCCGGGGCACATGAGAGAGTTGGCAACTACAGCGGTGTTACTGTAGATGCAAAAGAAGGCATATTCCATTACAAGGGCTTCCAGTTCAACATAGTAGATCTCCCGGGCACATACTCCCTCTCCGCCTATAGCCCCGAAGAGCTGTATGTCAGGAAGCAGATTGTAGAGAAAATGCCCGATGTCATTATCAATGCCATTGACTCCACTAACCTCGAAAGAAACCTCTACCTCACAACACAGCTCATAGACATGAACCTGCGCGTTGTCGGTGCGCTGAATATGTATGATGAGTTTGAAAAACGAGGAGACACTCTTGACATAGAAGTCCTCAGCGAACTGCTCGGCATACCAATGGTACCCACTTCGTTCAAGTCCGGCATGGGAGTCGAGCAACTCTTCGGACTGATTATCAGGGTTTACGAAGGTATTGCATACAACAAGACACATTCGCACAACAACGACGACAAACACCATCTCCACACACACAAACTCGCCCTCCGGCACATACACCTCAACTACGGAGAATTCATAGAACGGGCCATTAAGGACATACAGACTGAACTGCAGAAAAACTACAACCTGCGCTTGCAGTTCTCCACCCGTTATCTCGCCATAAAACTTCTCGAAAACGATCGTGATGTGGAAAGCGTCATACAGCAGTTCCCAAACGCAAAGGATATTCTCGCCATAAGAGACAAAGCATCCGTACATGTTGAGAACGATTTGCAGGAAGATGCAGAGACTGCCATCATGAATGCCCGCTACGGTATAATACACGGAGCACTCAAGGAGGCGGGAAGCAAGGAGGGGACACAGAGGGACACATACAAGACAACACACCTCATAGACGCATTCCTCACACACAGATATATCGGAATGCCTCTCTTTATGTTTATCATATTCGTAATGTTCTACACCACCTTCTTCCTCGGACAATATCCTATGGAGGGAATTGAGATGGGGGTGGAATGGTTGTCAGAAAAACTCAGCGCCACACTGCCGCAGGGAATATTTCGGGATATGGTCGTTGACGGTGCGGTAGCAGGTATTGGCGCAGTCATAGTCTTTTTCCCACAGATACTCATACTCTACACCTTCATCTCCTTTATGGAAGACTGCGGATATATGGCGCGGGCGGCATTCATAATGGACAAGGTAATGCACAAGATGGGATTGCACGGGAAATCCTTTATACCACTCATCATGGGCTTTGGCTGCAACGTACCCGCAGTCATGGCAACAAGAACAATAGAAAGCAGACGCTCTAGACTACTCACAATGATGGTCATACCCTTCATGAGCTGTTCTGCCAGACTGCCAGTTTACATAATGATTGCCGGAACCTTTTTTGCCGTTAAATATCAGGCAGTTATGCTTGCAGCACTTTACGCCATTGGAATGCTTACAGCAGTAGTCGTCTGCCGTCTATTCAGCAAATTTCTCGTAAAGGGCGAAGACGTGCCGTTTGTCATGGAACTGCCACCATACCGCTTCCCCACACTCAAGGCAACACTACGCCACACATGGGAAAAAGGCAGACAATATCTGAAAAAGATGGGAGGGATAATACTCATCGGCTCCATTGCCGTTTGGGCACTCACCTACTTCCCGCACACACCCGGACTCACATCCGAACAACAGCAGGAGCAGAGCTATCTCGGGAAGATTGGTAAAATAATAGAACCAGTCTTCCGACCACAAGGATTTGACTGGAAACTCGATGTCAGTCTGATAGCCGGAATAAGTGCAAAAGAAATCAATGCCTCCACACTCGGAGTCCTCTACGCAGACAACTCCGACATTACAGACAGCAATGCGAAGTCAGAAACTCTCAGTATTTTGCACGAAAAGATGGCAGGTAGTGGCATAGACGCCCTTACAGCATTCTGTTACCTGGTCTTTGTGCTTCTATATTTCCCCTGCATAGCAACCATCTCCGCAATAAAGGCAGAAACCGGTTCTTGGAAATGGGCTGCCTTCGCCGCCGCATACACAACACTGCTCGCATGGATAGTTTCAGCCCTCATCAAACTCATATCATCTCTTCTTATTTAAACTTGGACTACCAGCAAACCATAGACTACCTCTATAACACAACGCCAATGTTCCGCAACATCGGAGCATCCGCATATAAGAACAACCTCCACAACACACACGCCCTCGACGACCACCTCAACCACCCACACACAGCCTACAAAACAATTCACGTCGCCGGCACAAACGGGAAGGGAAGTTGCTCCTCAATGCTCGCATCATACCTCCAGGGACTCGGATACAAAGTAGGTTTATATACATCCCCACACATCTACTCATTCAGAGAACGGATACGCGTAAACGGAGAGATGATACCAGAAGAACAGGTCGTATGTTTCGTTCAGGAGCACCGCCAGTTTTTCGAACCCTTACAACCATCTTTCTTTGAACTCACAACTGCAATGGCATTTGACTATTTCCGAAATGCCGCAGTTGATATCGCAGTCATAGAAGTCGGACTTGGAGGACTACTCGACTGTACAAACATCATCACCCCACTCCTCTCCGTTATCACAAACATCAGCCACGACCACACCGCACTCCTCGGAAAAACATTGTCGCAGATAGCACGACAGAAGGCAGGAATCATAAAGCCCAATGTTCCCGTTATCATAGGAGAGACTACACCACAGACAAAACCCATATTCCTCGAAGTTGCCCGGCAGAACAATGCACCAATACAGTTCGCACAGCAAGACACAAGCATTGCCGAGATAAAACCCTACATACACCACTGCGAACTAAAGGCAGACTACCAGAAACACAATATCCGCACTGTGTTCACCGCCACAAAACTCTTCCCTACCCTCGGACTGAGAGACGACATCAGCATATTCAAAGACTCCCTTACAAAAATATCCCAACGCACAGGACTTATCGGACGTTGGCAGAAAGTTGCATCCAAACCAGACATCATCATTGACACAGCGCACAACAAGGCAGGCTGGAAATACCTGTCCCGTATGCTAAACCGACTCATCGCCACACTC
>JABUUG010000269.1 GCA_021443285.1 Bacteroidaceae bacterium | reverse complement strand
AATTGAATTCGTTTCTATCTAAGAAATTCATGATATTTTATTGTTTTAATTATTGTTCTATAAATTGGAAGTTAAGGGACATATGTATGTGATACTCAGAAGCTATTGTACTTTTATTGTCAGTCCACTTCCGTGAAATCAACATACTCCCCTTCGTTCTGCTTGAATATTTTATTCTGCTGACTGGAGTTATCGTTGCTGCGCCGGCTTGAATCATCGGCGTTTGACGACTGTGCCGACTGCTCCCTCTGCGATGTGTATGTATAGCTCTGTGAGCCTTGCCTCCTATCCTGCCTGTTGCCTCCGCGCAGTAAGTTCAGCAGAATCTGCACCACGCCGCCTAAAAGCAGCAGGGGTACAAGTATTATAAAGACCAGAAGGCACCCTAAAAGTTTGAACATAAACTTATTTACTATTTATATAAGTTTCTCACACTCGGAAAAACAAGCAGGCTTGTTTTTTCACTCGTTTAATCGAAACTTTAACTATTTACAATTTAGCTATTGGAAATCATTTGTTTATTGGACAATTTGGATATTCTTGCTCAGGCAAGAGGCAAAGCCGATGACTTTCAGTTCATTGCACTTGGAAATACCTAAATCGTCCAATAAATAAATAAACACCAATAGTCAATGGCTAAATCGTCCAATGATAAATGACACTATTCCTGCGACAGGTCGTGTACCATCTGCCGGTAAACCTTATAGACGTGATACCTCGCTATATATCCCACCAGCGTGCCGTCGGGCTTGCAGACCGGCAGTTCGTGCGCGTTGGTCTCGTCGAGCCGCTGAATGACATCTGCCATAGGGTCGTTGGTGCCGATTATGGCAGGTGGCTGGCTCATGAGCTGCTGCACGGTGAAGTGGTTGTACAGCTCGGTGCGGAACACTATGTGGCGAATCTTGTTTATGTCTATCTCGCCCAGCAGATGACCGGCACCATCAAGTACGGGCAGGAGTATGCGGCGCGTGTTGCTCAGGTGTTTCACCAGCTGCCCCAGTTCCGTTTCAGGCTTTACGCTCTCGGTTGATTTCTCAATCACGTTCTCTATGTTCATCAATGTCAGCACCGACTTGTCTGTGTTGTGCGTCAGGAGCTTACCCTCCTGGGCGAGGCGTACTGCATAGATGGAGTGCGGCTCAAAGAAGTTTATCGTCAGGTAGGAGCAGATGGACACTATCATCAGCGGTATGAACATACCGTAGCCGCCCGTTATCTCCGCAATGAGGAAGATGCCCGTGAGCGGTGCGTGCATCACACCCGCCATCACCGCAGCCATGCCGAGCAGCGTGAAATTCTTCTCAGGCACAACCACGCCTATGTGGTATATGTTCCACATACGTGCAAAGAGAAAGCCCGCAAAAGCACCTATGAACAGTGAGGGAGCGAAGGTTCCGCCGCAGCCGCCGCCACCGTTTGTGGCACTCGTGGCGAACACCTTCGTCAGCAGTACGGCAGCAATGTAGAGCAGCAGCATCTCGCCGTGGCCGGCAAAGACGGAGGTGTCCATCAGCCGCTCCCAGTCGAGCATAGAATCGCCGTTAAGCAGGATGTTTATGCTTGAATAGCCCTCGCCGTAGAGCGAAGGAAAGAGTATTATAAGGGTGGAAAGAATAAGGCTGCCGCACAGCCACTTAAGATAAAAATGATC
>JABUUG010000268.1 GCA_021443285.1 Bacteroidaceae bacterium | reverse complement strand
TTTCTTCGGAATGAAATGTATGGTTCTTGCTCTGGCAAGCGGCAAAACAGAGTCCTTATAGAATATGGATGTACTTACATCAACTGTGGTAAAGATGCCATTTACGATACCTAAAGATGCCATTTACGGGTGCTAAATGGCATACTTAGCACCCGTAAATGGCATACTTAGCTCAGTACTTTACGTCAAAGTACTGGAGGGAATCACTTGTTTGCGGTTTGCTTCACCGCTGTGGGAGTCCACCCTTTCAGGAAGCGGGCTACCTTTTCCTGACTATAGCCCTTCCCTTCTTCCAGGAAACTGCTGTCCTGTATGTGTATCACATTCCCCTCTTCGTCCATGACCACCAGTGCGGGATAGCCGAAACGTCCGGCATTCTTCAGGCGTTCCATCAGTTCCTTGGATGCGCCCTTTCTCGGATAGTTCACATGGATATACACGAAATTATTCTCTATGAGGGCATTTACCGTAGAATCTGCCTTGACGAACGCTGCAAGCTTAAGGCACCATGGGCACCAGTTTCCTCCAACCTGACAGATGACATACTTATTGGAGGCTTTTGCCGCCTCGACAGCCTTGTCAATCTGTGTCATCGGGTTGATGCTCTCGTCGTACACCTTCTCCACCTGTGCGCTGACGCCCAATGTCCACATCAGGCAGAGCATAACAAAAATCGTTTTCTTCATAGGTATTATCATTTATCTTCTGCCCATATATCGTCCATCGCCTTGCGCTTCTTTTCCGGGCGGTTGTCGGCAGGCACGCCCAGCGGTATCAGCACTACAGCCTCCTCGTTGCCGGCAAGTCCGAACTCCTTGTGACACAGTGCCGCATCGAAGTTGCATACCCAGCAGGTGCCAAGTCCCTGTTCGGCGGCGGCAAGGCAGATGTGTTCCGTTATGATTGCTGCGTCTATGTCGCCATGGTATTTGCCGTCGATGCCTCTTATCCATGCCTCGTCTTTCTGCGCGATGACCATTATCACTGCCTTGGCGGTTTTTATCCATTCGCGGTTATATGTGGCACATACTTTCTTCAGTCCGCTTTCAGAGGTTATCAGGCGCAGTCGCCATGGCTGCTTGTTTACTGCCGAAGGTGCGAGACGTGCGCACTCCTTAATATATTCCAGCTTCTCTGCGGGAATCTCTTCATCCTTGTACGAGCGGACACTGTAGCGTGCCTCGCAAAGTTCCTTGAATGTCATGTGTGTAATAATTTACGGTTGATGTTTTACGAATATGTGGGCAAAGGTACAAATCTTGCGGACATATGCGGACATTTAAGGAGTCATTCATTGACATTGAATAAGTTATACGGTATCTAAGGATTGACTGTTTAAGATTTTCGCAGATTACCGCAGGGTCTGCGTGAATTTGGTTGTAACCGGCTTGCCGCTTACCATACCTAAACATGCCTCTTAGCATACCTAAACATGCCATTGGGCATTCTGTCCGTAAATCACTTAATCCCCTTAACCCCGAATCTCCCCATAACTCCCCCCAAAACACTCATTGACTTGCAGCAATAATATTTCGCAAGCAGGCACCGTGCCACTCATTAATAAACATATATATGACTAACTTTGCCGCAATAATTGCGGAGAGAATACAGTGAAGACACCGATGGACAGCATAAGGCAGGAACAGGCAGCGGCGG
>JABUUG010000267.1 GCA_021443285.1 Bacteroidaceae bacterium | reverse complement strand
TTTCTGCGCTCCGTTATTTCAGCGGGAAGGTGTGGCTCAACGAGCACCACATTGTTCATCAGGTCTGGGCGTATTCCGAGAAAATACTGGTACCACACTCTCAGTTGTTCGCTGTTGCTCCATGCCTGCAGAAAAGTACCGCTGCGCTTCACCCAGTCTTTTCCTTCTCGCGGATGCGCATCTGCATTTTCGCTTAGTGAGCCTACCGCACCTTCTTTCAGTGCCTGTCGGTTCATGTTCTGGAACAGTTGCCATGCTTCCTCCTTGTGTCCGATTTCTATCATTCGCTGCATGGCTATGCCGTTGTTCCACAGCCATATAGTACCATTGTGATAGGCGTCATCCTTATGGTAGTAGTTCCAGTTTTCGTGTTGTGGGTGGAACTGCTTGTCTGTCTGCGCCAGTGACGCCACTCCCCACGGATATACGAGTTCCTGCCATACTCGGAGCGTCACCTTCTTCTTGAAATCTTCATCGCTGATGAGGTCGTAGCAGAAGAGCTGGTTCGGGCGGTACTGGAGGTCGGGTGTGCCGTCGGCATTCAGGTGGTCGTAGATGAGTATGGAGTCCTTGTTGCAGAAGTCCTTTTCAAAGTTTTGCGCGAGTCGTTCTGCCACCTCCCTCCATGCTTTTGCGTGTGCCGCGTCGTTCATCATGTCCGCCATTCTTGCGCCGGAGAGCAGTTGTTCGTGCCATAGATACTGAATGTCGTTGGCGCGATTGCCTCGTGGAGAGCCAGGTATTCCGTTTCGCTTCACATCCATCCATGTGTCGGCATCCTCATGTTTCAGGTATCCTTTCTCGTCAATCTGTTTCTTTATGGCCTGGTCTATGCTGAGGACTATCGTCGGATAAATGTCTTTGAGGAACGAGCGGTCGCCGGAGTATTTTATGAGTTCCTCTGCCTCAATGACATAGCGCGGTGTGCCATCGGCAGTATTGTAGAGTATTCCTTCGAGGTTTGCACGGTTTGGTATTCTGCCGCAGGTGATGCTTGTAGTATCCTTGTCCTGGAATTTTGCGAAGTCGCGTAGTATGTCGGCAGTGTATTCAAACTGCCCCGTAACGAGTGTCGCACCAGGCATGGCTATGAACATATCCCTGCCCCAGTATTCATTGAACCATGGCAGTCCGGCATAGATGCCCTTGCCCTGCTGTTCATGTTTAGTAATCAGCTCGTCCATTGTGAGTGTGAGCCATGCGAGCGATTTGTCGAGTTCGGGCAGATTACTCCTCGTAGGGCAGTTGTCGGTGATGAGCTTCTCCATGCGTTCAGCCCTTATTTCAAGCATTCGCCTACCACTCTGACGCCACAGCTGGAGAAGGAGGCCAGCCTGTTTGTCTGGGTATTGCAAGATGACGAACCCGTCAGTCTCGGCAGCCTTTGCCGTGAGCATTGTGTCACCCACTACTGTAGCCTTACAATCGTTTGCCGGCACAACCATTATCACTGTCTCCGGCATCTCCTGCGGACGGAATACCAGTTGATTGCCAGTTTGCAGCGAGTCGCATTTCTCTAATGATGAGTATTGTGCCGGAGTTAGTGTAATGGAGATGTCGCTTCCCTTGACATCCTCAAGTGAAACGAAGAGTATCTCGCTGCGGTCAACCATGTACAGCGACTCCTTTGCATTCTCCCATGTGCGCACAATCTTATGCGGATAGACGACACAGGACTGTAC
>JABUUG010000266.1 GCA_021443285.1 Bacteroidaceae bacterium | reverse complement strand
GTCTTCATGCCGAGGAGTATCGGACCGTGCATTATGGCTATATACTGCGGCTCGTTGGGCAGGTATTTCAGCTCAGAGTGCATTGGGAAGTCTATGCTCACCTCGTCGCCCTTCTTCCATTTGCGGCTGATGCTGACGTATGACGACGGGCCGGTGATGACCTCCACGGGCTGGCCGTTCACGCTTACCTTGAACTCACCCGGGCGCACCCATCCCGGATAGCGCACCATCAGGCTGAACTCGCCCTTGCCCTTCTCTATCTTTATCTTGCTGCTCTCGGCGTATGGGAAGCCCGTCTCCTGACGCAGAACGATGCCGCGTTCCTTCCAGTCGAGCTGCGAGGCGGCGTAGAGGTTCACGAAGAGCGCGTTGCCCTTGTGGGTGTATATGAACTGCCCGTACTTGCCGTGGTTCTCCATACCCGTTCCCACACAGCACCACATAGCCTTGTTCGGAGCAGAGTAGTTGCGGTAGTGGCGTGGACGGGCGGGTGTGAAATAGACGTAGCCGCCATGGCCCGGGTGCTGCGACGAAAGGATGTGGTTGAATGTGGCAAGCTCGAAATAGTCGGCATAGCGTGCCTCCGGGTTGCGGCGGTGCAGACCCTCGGTGAGCTTCAGCATGTTGTTGGTGTTGCAGGTCTCCGGGCCGTCGATGTCGTTGATGAAGTCCATGCAGGCGTTGTTGGCGGGGAAATGCTCGCGGCGGCTGTTACCACCGAAGGCGAGGCTGCGTCTGCCCGTAACGGTCTCCCAGAAATACTCGCTTGCGGTGTAGTAGTCCTGGCTGCCGGACAGCTCTGCTATGCGCCCGAAGCCTATCGCCTTCGGCACCTGCGTGTTGGCGTGCATGTTGTCGAGGCAGTCCTGACGCTGCGACATTGGTACCATCAGCCGCTTGTGGGAGAAGCGCTTGGCACAGTCGAGGTACTTCGTGTCGCCCGTGATGGCATAGGCGTCGGCAATCACCTCGTTCATGCCGCCATGCTCGTTGCCCAGCATACGCTCCATCTGCTCGTCGCTGAGATTGGCAGTGATGAACACGGCCCAGTCGCAGAACTCCAGGAACAGTCCCTTCGCCTTCTCGTTGCCGCAGTAGAGCCATGCGTCGCGCAGGCCGGCATACATCTTGTGGAGGTTGTAGAACGGAGCCCACGAACCGTTATATACGCTGAAGTCGCCGTCCTTGAAGCGTTTCCATATATTCTCGCTGTTGGGCATTCCGCCCATGTATCCCTTGCCCCATTCGGGGTGTTTCTTGTTGTTCGCCTTGGCGCATTCGGCTATCTCGTCAATGATATACTCCATCCTCTTGCGGCACTCCTTGTTTCCCGTAGCGGCATTGATAGCCATGGCGGTGAGGTAGTGGCCGCCCACATGACCGTCGAGACCGTCCCAGTTGGGATAGCACTCGGCCTTCATCTTCAGCCCCGCCTCCTTGCGGTAGGGGGCCATCAGGCGGTCGCAGTCATACTGCAGGAGCGTCTTGATGTTAAGGTCGCGAGCCTTCAGCAGCACACCGTCAAGAAGTGTTACCTGCGACAGCGGAAACTCATTCGGATACAGTTTGTCCTGGGCATTCGCGCCCAGAGAGGCAGCCAACAGGCAGGCTGCGAAAAAATGCGTTTTCATAGTTGGTGGTAATTGGGGGAAGTTAACTTCCGCGCCGCAGGCGCATAACTTCCTCTAACTT
>JABUUG010000265.1 GCA_021443285.1 Bacteroidaceae bacterium | reverse complement strand
AAGATAAATGGCTCGACCGATAGGTCAACCATTACTTTTGTGAATGGCTCACAGTTCATAAATCATGGAGACATAGAAACTGTCTTTGTCAGAGTCACAGAAACAGAGTGGAATAATTACATCAGGTCTATCTAAATACGCTCCACCTGTGTGGTGGTGTGGGGGAGGAGAAAGAAAAGAGGTGAGCACCTATTGGAAGTGTTCACCTCTTTTGCACTGTTGTGTGTGATGTTTGGCTCTTCTATAGAAATTCCTCTTTTTCGGGGGGCAGCGACACTTTGCCATCGGGGGGCAAACACGCGGGTTGAAACTGGCCGCGACTTTAGCTTGTTTATGTGATACCACCAAAGATTTTTGGGGAGTTCTTCGGATTTTTTGTCATCTTTTACCGCTACAGGCACCTTTTACTCGTAGATTTGCACTCTAACAGCCACGTTATTCATAGGGTGTTTCTTTAACGTCCTTTAACCTTATCCGCAAATTCAGTCCGCGAAACCGTAATAATGGGGCTGCATTTTAACTTTCTTTATGCTTATTTAGCATTATACAGGAACTCCGAGACAGGAAGAACAGAACAATTTTTCGGGGATAAAAAACAGAGCTCCAAAAATGTGCGAAAAAGCATAGTTTGGGTTGAAAAGCGGAAATTGGGCTATCAGAAAACGGCTTTTCAGACTATTTACGTCAAGAGTGAGGCAGTCGGCAAATATTTTTGTTCTATTCATTCTATTTTATATCCCAAACATCTACCTTTGACAACAGAAACAAGGGGGTCAGCAGATAAACGCAATAGTTTTGTGGAAGAACAAAACAATTTCAAAAACAAGTCCTCCCTCCCATACGAGGAACAGACAAGACTGTCAGCTGGCGGAAACCTTGAGGTCCGGAAACAGAAAGATTCAAAAAAACTCCATATTAACCATTAGAAAGGAGTAGTTCCAACTCCCCACATTATTAATTAGTGTGCAAATAACTGGGACTATATTATGAAAAAACATTCACTTTTAGTTGCAATGTCAATGGCATTGTTTGGCTGTGCGTCAGACATAGCAAACGGCCCTATCGTACCCTCAGAGGATGGCACAAAGGTTGAGGTTACACAACCTTCTGTAAGCCAAACATTCGCTAACGGTACTACAATGAAGGTTTATTCTCCAGAGGAAACAGCAACGGGTAGCCGTGCAGCAAATTATACCGGCGGCGGCATTATCTCGAACGTGAAGCCAGATCCACTGTCAGAAGCAAAGGTTAAAGAGTATCAGGAAACATTTATGAAAGAGTTCCCCGCTGGCAAGAAAAACCTTGAAGCTGACCACACAAATCTGAAGGACTACAGCTCTGACTTCGCAATGATTTCCGACGGCAAGCCCGTAACAATCTATCCTATCTCTGTAGGTGGTAATGCAAGAAACACTCTCGGTATTTACTACTATGACAATGACGGCAACAAGATAGAGCAGGATTTGTGGGCACTGACAGAGGACAATGTTATTGGTACAGCCAAGAACGGGTGGACCTGTCTGCAGAGCGGCGACGGCATCACCTTCACAATTCCTAAAGGCTGCAGATATGGTTTCTATATCACCAACAAACACATACACGGCACACACGGAAAAGGAGCGGGAGGACGGCCATTGGGCAACCAGCCTTTCTACAGCGAGAGCAGCTTGAATTTCCAAAACCAGTTGCATGCTGTAACAT
>JABUUG010000264.1 GCA_021443285.1 Bacteroidaceae bacterium | reverse complement strand
TCATCTGCCAGTTCGTGCTGATGATGCAGTTCCTCTGGCGTTATGTGAATGAGCTAATCGGCAAGGGACTGCCCTTCGATGTGCTGGTGAAGTTCTTCTGGTACATGGGACTGATGCTCGTCCCTCAGGCACTGCCTCTGGCGTTGCTCCTCGCCTCGCTGATAACCTTCGGAAATCTCGGTGAGAGTGTGGAACTTACGGCAATAAAGGCGGCAGGCATATCGCTCATGCAGGCGTTCCGGCCGCTCATCATCGTGTCGTGCATCATAATGGGCGTGTCCTTCTATTTCCAGAACGTCATCGGACCGCAGGCGAACTTCTCCTTCAGCCAGCTGCTCATCTCTATGAAGCAGAAAAGCCCCGAACTGGAAATACCCGAAGGCGTGTTCTATGCGGGCATTCCCGGTTCAAACGTCTATGTGCAGAAGAAGGACCTCAAAAGGGGTATGCTGTACGGCATGATGATTTACCGCATGACTGACAGCTTCGACGACGCCGCCATAATACTCGCCGACTCAGGCATGATACAGGCAACGGCAGACAAACGCCACCTGCTCATAACACTCTACAGCGGAGAGTGGTTTGAGAACATGAGGCAGTCGGGCGTGGGTTCAATGGCAAACGTGCCGTATCGCCGCGAGACATTCACTGACAAGACAATACTCATAGAGTTCAACAGCGACTTCGACATGGTGGAGGCTGCCGGACTCGCGGGGGACGCAAGGTCGAAGAGCCTGAAGAAGATAACCGTGGATATGGACTCCGTAAACCATCAGTACGACTCCATAGGAAGGGGCTTCCTGCGCGAAACCTCGCAATACATAAAAATCACTCATGCTGCGCTCAAAGAGATGCACAAAGAGGCGCAGGACAGGATAAAGGAAGGCATAAAGTCTGCCAAGACAGTGAAGCAGAAAGATTTCGACTCGCTCTATTTCTCCCTTCCTGAAAGCAAACAGCTCGCCGTCGTGCAGAGTGCGCTTGCCGATGTCAGGCGGCAGAAGGCAGACTCCGAGTTCAAGATGCTCATCACGGACGACGGCGACCACTACATCGTGATGCACCGTGTGGAGACTTACAACAAGTTCACCCTGTCTCTCGCCTGCCTGATATTCTTCTTCATCGGAGCGCCGCTCGGCGCGGTAATCAGGAAAGGAGGACTCGGAATACCCGTGCTGATTTCGGTGATAGTCTTCATCATCTACTTCATCCTCGACAACACCGGCTACCGAATGGCGCGCGGACACTTCTGGGCAGTGTGGTTCGGCAAACTCCTCGCCACAGCCGTGCTGACACCGTTCGCCTGCTTCGTAACATACAAGGCAAACAAGGACAAGGACGTCTTCAACAAGGACTTCTTCATACGCCTCTTCGCACGGACGAGGGCAATATTCAGGAAGTACAGCCTGTTCTACAACCTGAAGGAAGTGCGAAGCCGCCTGATAAGAATAAGAAAATACCGTAAACTCAAGAAGCTCAAGGCGCAGGCTGAGGCTGAAAGGAGTATGATGCAAGGCACTGAACAACAGAATACCCCACCAGCGGCTGCACCGCCCTCCTGAAAAAGATTTCATGCACCAAGGTGTAATGAAGGGGAGTTAAAGTGACATTACCTACTTTGCGCAGAAGTCATTTGTCACTTTAACTCCACATTAACTCCACATTAACTCCACTTTAACTCCACATTAACTCCACATTAACTCC
>JABUUG010000263.1 GCA_021443285.1 Bacteroidaceae bacterium | reverse complement strand
CGCAAAAGGGTAATGTCACTTTAACTCCTCTTTAACTTCCCTTTAACTCCTCTTTAACTTCCCTTTAACTTCCCTTTAACTCCACTTTCCTTTAACTTCATAATAATATGGAGATTGCCACAATAACGTATTTCGCCACAAAATTAATGCTTTGGTGTGATTTTCATCGCAAAAAGGCGGTATTCTTTTCAAAAAAAGCCAACTTTGCCCTCGTAATAAAACCTTAAACTACAGAATATATGATTAAACACACCCTTTTCGCACTCGCACTTCTCTCTGTTTCCGCTGTGTGTGCACAGACCAAAGACGGTGGTATCTCGCCACAAATGCTGCAGAACATAAAAGGCACAGGCAGCCTCTCCGTTAGCGACAAGGCTCTTGCAAACGCCATGAGAAACAACTCCATCGAGCTACTCGCGCGCAACTTCGAGACCACCACACTCAACGACACACATTTCAGCGTGGAGACGCCCAAGCAGTCCATCACCAACCAGAAGTCGTCGGGACGCTGCTGGATGTTCAGCGGCTTCAACGTGCTGCGTGCCAGCTACACCCTCGACCGCGACGAGGCTGTGGAGTTCTCGCAGACCTACCTCTTCGTATATGACCAGCTGGAGAAGAGCAACCTCTTCCTGCAGTGCATGATTGACAATGCCGGCAAGTCGATGGACGATGCCCATCTGCAGTATATCCTCCGCTCACCGATAGGCGATGGCGGCACGTTCTGCGGTGTGGCAGACCTTGTGGAGAAATACGGCATTGTGCCCAAGCCCGTAATGCCGGAGACATACAACTCCACAAACACCTCCTCCATCCGCCGCCTCATAACGAGCAAACTGCGCGAGGGCGCCGTGCAGCTCCGAAAGATGGTGGCAGAGGGCAAGAAGGCAAAGGACCTGCAGGCGGCAAAGACCGAGATACTCACCACCATCTGGCGTATGCTCACCATGGCATACGGCACACCGCCGACAGAGTTCACCTATCAGGCAAGGGACAAGAAGGGCGACGCCATCGGCGAACCAAAGAAATACACCCCACAGCAGTATTTCAAGGAGGTATGCCCCAATGGGCTGAACGGCACATTCATCATGGTGATGAACGACCCGCGCCGCGAGTATCACAAGGTTTATGAAGTGGACCTCGACCGCCACACCTATGAGGGCCACAACTGGAAATACCTCAACCTGCCTATGGAGGACATTGAGGCAATGGCAATAGCTGCCCTGAAGGACAACCGCAAGATGTACAGCTCGTATGATGTGGGCAAGTTCATCGACCGCAAGCTGGGCTATTGCAGTCTTGACAACTACGACTACGGTTCGCTCTTCGGCACCACCTTCACCATGGACAAGGCGGAGCGCATAGCCACCTTCGACAGCGGTTCCACCCACGCCATGACCCTCACCGCCGTTGACCTCAACGCCAATGGAAAGCCGCTGAAGTGGAAGGTGGAGAACAGCTGGGGCGATGACTCAGGGCAGAAGGGCTATCTGATAATGACAGCCGACTGGTTCCGTGAGTATTTCTTCCGCCTCGTTGTGGATAACAAGTACGTCCCCGCCAACCTCATGAAGGAATGGCAGCAGAAGCCAATCCTGGTTCCTGCCGAAGACCCCGTATTCAGCCTGGACGATTAGGATAAATTATGAAGTTAAAGGAAAGTGGAGTTAAAGAGGAGTTAAAGGGAAGTTAAAGAGGAGTTAAAG
>JABUUG010000262.1 GCA_021443285.1 Bacteroidaceae bacterium | reverse complement strand
AGTCCGTCCTCGCCATTCTGGAAGACGGTGATATGCGGCTTTTCCTCCTCCTTGTATCCGCGGAATATCTCGTCGAACATTCGTATTACTCGGTCGGGCGTGTCCTTCAGCCCCGGTCTGTCGGGGTCTTCCCCAATGTATTGGAGTATGTTTCTTATGCTTTCCTCTACAGTCTCTTTAGATACCATCAGTGTAAGTTTTGTTGCGCAAGGGGGCGCAATTATTGTGCAAAGTTACGAGAATAAACAAATAATTGGCTGAAAAAACACAAAAAAGAGTTTCGGGATATGATAAACTTAATAAAAGTTGTAAATTTGCCATCGTAATAATGTTAAAAACACTAAGGACTATGAAGAAAATTGTTTTTCTTACGGGCGCGGGAATGTCGGCAGAGAGCGGCATAAAGACGTTTCGCGATGCAGGTGGCTTATGGGAAGAGTATCCGGTGATGCAGGTGGCGTCGCACGACGGATGGCTTGCCGACCCAGAACTGGTAAACCGTTTCTATAATGAGCGGAGGAAGCAGCTTGTCAGTTGCGAGCCAAACGAGGGCCATAGGGTAATCGCAGAACTGGAGAAAGACTTTGAAATTGTGGTGGTTACGCAGAATGTTGACAACCTCCACGAGCGTGCAGGCAGCAAGAAGGTAGTGCATCTGCACGGCGAACTGATGAAGGTTTGCTCGTCGAGAGACACAGAGAACCGCCACTTCTGGCGTACAATGACTGCTGATGACTACGAGGTGAAGCCCGGGGAGAAGGCTGGCGACGGCAGTCTGCTGCGCCCTTACATCGTATTCTTCCAGGAGGCTGTCCCGAAAATGGAAGAAGCTGTTGTACTGGCACAGAACGCCGACATATTCGTCATCATCGGCACCTCGCTGAACGTATATCCCGCAGCCGGACTCGTGCAGTATGTGAAACCCGGCACCCCCGTCTATCTCATCGACCCCAAACCATCCGTAGGGCTTGCCGCCAACAAGAACCTCACCGTGATAGCCAAAGGCGCATCGGAGGGAATGAAGGAACTTTTACAGTTGCTTAAATAGAGGATAACGAAGAAACTGCGCGTCTAAAAGCGAATTTTCAGACTAATAGGCTGTACCATAACAATAAAACACCTAACTTTGCGCGGATTACCGAATCAGGCTGATCAAATCAGCTCTCAAATAGGAGCCAATAAATCTTGCTTATTGAACTTATAGTAACAGCCCGGTTTTATAAGTCAGATTTACTGGGAAGGAATTACAAAACAGAAAATTAAACAAATAAATATAATAGCATATCGTAAATTGTTAAATCGTAAATAAAAATGGATTACAAATGCGAATACTTCAACCCTGAAGTAGAGACCCTCTCGAAAGAGGAAATTAAGAAACTGCAACTGGAGCGTCTGCAGGCTACCGTCAAGCACTGCATGAACTCCCCATTCTACAAGAAACGGTTTGAAGAGGCAGGAATCACGCCCGACGACATCCAAACCCTTGACGACCTGCGCAAGATACCATTCACGACCAAACAGGACCTGCGCGACACATATCCTTTCGGCATAGCCTCCGCACCATTGGAGAAATGCACACGCCTGCACTCCTCTTCAGGCACTACGGGCAACCCCACCGTGATTCTGCATACGGAACAAGACCTCGATGAGTGGGCTAACCAGGTGGCACGCAACCTGTGGATGGTGGGACTGCGCCCGACAGACGTCTTCCAGAACTCCAGCGGCTACGGAATGTTCACCGG
>JABUUG010000261.1 GCA_021443285.1 Bacteroidaceae bacterium | reverse complement strand
TTACCTTTTTGCGCAGAAGTCATTTGTCACTTTAACTACACATTAACTCCACATTAACTACCCTTCACTACACTTAAAGAAATCTCCACTTTCCTTTCATTTCTCAGCAATGTTTAGCTGTGTTCAGCAGTCCGCAGGCTGCGTAGATGTCTTCGCCGCGCGATGCTCTTATGGTGGTTGTTATTCCGTGGGAAAGGAGATAGTCGCGGAAGGTTTCCATGGTTTTGCTGTCGCAGGGCAGTAGGTCTATGCCTGGTATCTTGTGGTAGCGGATGATGTTTATGCGGCACTCCAGTCCTCTGAGCAGTCTGAGGATTTCTTTTGCGTGTGTTATGGTGTCGTTCACACCTTTGAACATTGTGTATTCGAATGTCAGTCGGCGCTGTGTAGTGGTGTCTTCGGGCTTGGCTGCGTGTCTTGTGAACGCAGGATACTGTTTCAGAAGTTCCACCACCTGACTTATGGGCATTGCCTTTTCTGCCGGTACGAGTTGCATCCGCTGCTCGTGTATCGGCGTGTGCATGCTGACGGCTATGTGGCAGCTGCTCTCATCGAGGAAGCGCTTCAGCTTGTCCTTTATGCCTACGGTGCTGACGGTGATACGTTTCGGACTCCATGCGAGGGCGTATGAGGCTTGCAGGATTTCTGTCGCTTTCAGTACAGCATCTATGTTGTCCATTGGCTCGCCCTGCCCCATGAACACTATGTTTGTGAGTTGCGATACTTCGGGCAGTGCGTATATCTGGTTGAGTATGTCGGAGGTGGTTAGGTTGCCCTGCCATCCCTGTTTTCCTGTCTGGCAGAAGAGGCAGTTCATCTTGCATCCCACTTGACAGGATACGCAGAGGGTTGCCCGGTCGTGGTCGGGGATGAATACGGTCTCTACGGTCAGTGGGAGTTCGCCTTCGCTAACGGGGAAGAGGTATTTTACGGTACCATCCTTTGAGCGTTGCTGGTTGGCGTGCGGCATGAGTCCCACTTCGTAGCCGGCATCCAGAAGCTTCTTCCTGTTGCTGACAGATATGTCGGTCATCTGGTTCACAGACGTGGCATGCTTCTGGTATATCCACTTCGCCATCTGGCTACCTGTGAATGCCGGCATTCCGAGAGACACGGCTATGTCTCTCAGTTCCTGTTGTGTATGTCCTAAAAGGCGTAGCATTAGGGGTGGGGTGTATAAATTGGTTATTCACTAAGATAGATGTTGCAATTAGAAATTCCTGAAGTCGAGCTTTTTCGTTGATGAACGTAGTGTCATCACGGAGCCGTTGAGTTTCTCTATGATGAATGGCTCGTCGATGTCATCTATGCCGTAGGGAGTCAGGCGCGTAGAGTCCTGAAGGGGCTTGTCTCCCTCTTCCCGGTTATATATATATGGGTCGTAGAGGTAGAGCACATCCTCTTCATGCTTGAAACGCAGTAGGAACCGTCCAATTTTGCTGTTGTTTCTGTCTATGAGTTCAAGCATCTTGCCCTGTATGTTCCAGTAGAGGAAGTTGCGGTCTGCAGACACGCCGCCGGCTATTACCGAGCTGGGCGTGGAGTCGTTGATGGCGGTCAGCCTCCATGCTCCGTCGAGGTTTTTGTTTGGCGAACCCTCTATCTTGCACGAAAGGAGCAAGGCTGTGAGCGAATATAGTAGCAGGTGTTTTGGCATTTTGGTAGGGTATATAAATTGGAAGTTACAAGAAGTTAAAGGAAGTTATGCTGCTCCGCAGCGGAAGTTATAGGAAAGGGGAGTTAAAGGGGAGTTAAAGAGGAGTTAAAGGG
>JABUUG010000260.1 GCA_021443285.1 Bacteroidaceae bacterium | reverse complement strand
CTTTAACTCCCCTTTAACTCCACATTAACTCCCCTTTAACTCCCCTTTAACTCCCCTTTAACTCCCCTTCACTACACTCCACATCAACTCCTCTTCACTACAAAAATGAATATATGAACATAATAAACATCTCTCAGGGCGTCTGCCGCAAACCGGAATGGCGTATGGCAGAGCCTGTTGATTTCAATCTCTCCGCAGGCGAGCATATTGCCATTGTCGGTCCTAACGGTGCAGGCAAGTCGATGCTTGTGGATATAATAACCTCTGCCCATCCGCTGCTAATGAGGGATGTGGAGTACGGCTTCGACGGACTTGCATCCGACAATATAAAGTATATCACCTTCAAGGACTCTTACGGCGACAGCGACGCCAACTATTACCTCCAGCAGCGGTGGAACCAGTATGACATCGACAAGGAGACACCCACCGTAGGCGAACAACTTGAGATGGCGTATGCACTCACCGGCGATGACACGGAGGAGCGCAGAACATTCCGCGACCATCTGTACGAAATGTTCCACCTTGAGCCGCTCCTCGACAAGTATGTGGTGATGATTTCCAGTGGCGAGCTGCGCAAACTCCAGCTGACAAAGGTGCTGCTAACCAACCCGAAGGTGCTTATCATGGACAACCCCTTTGTCGGTCTTGACAAAAACACCCGCGAACAGCTGCGCAGTCTTCTGCTTATGCTGTCTGCCCCCCTGCCCCCTAAAGGGGAGGATAACCATTCCTCTCGCTTGCAGATTATCCTCGTGCTTTCGCGCGAGGACGAGATACCCGATTTCATCACCCATGTAGTGCCTGTACGCGACATGAAAGTCTATCCGAAGGTGGAGAGGGAAGCGTTTATTACATCTTTGCCCTCTGTTTCCCCAAAGGGAGAACCGATAGCCTTCCCCTTAGCCTCTGCCTCTCATTCTCCTGCGCAGTCCGCCACTGTGTTCGGAGCTACTGCTCCGAATAGCCCCTCCCCCGTCGTCAAACTCAACAATGTCGCTATACGTTATGGCGAGCGAACCATCCTGAAAGAGCTGTCCCTCACTATAAACCAGGGCGAGCGGTGGGCACTGTCGGGCGAGAACGGTGCGGGCAAGAGCACGCTCCTCAGCCTTGTATGCGCAGACAATCCGCAGGGTTATGCCTGCGACATAGAGCTGTTTGGCAAGAAAAGAGGCACGGGCGAGACCATCTGGGACATAAAGCGACACATCGGATATGTGTCGCCGGAGATGCACCGCGCCTACCACTACAATGTGCCTGCAATAAGAATAGTGGCAAGCGGACTGAAAGACTCCATAGGGCTGTATGTGCGCCCCACCGAAGAGGAGTACGAGGTCTGCCGCGAATGGATGAAGGTGTTCCGTGTGGAGCAGTTTGCCGACCGTCCGTTCCTGTCGCTCTCCAGTGGCGAGCAGCGCCTCATCCTCCTTGCAAGAGCCTTCGTGAAATCTCCCGACCTCCTCATCCTCGATGAGCCGCTGCACGGTCTCGACACCATCCGTCGCCGCGAGGTGCGCGACATCATCAACCGCTACTCCCTCCTTCCCGGCAAAACCCTCATCATGGTGACGCACTACGAGGAGGAACTGCCGGAGTCCATCACGCACAAGATATACCTGAAAAGGCAGTAGAAATAAAAGTCCCTGCAAAACCCTCAAGGATTATGACTCCTGAAATGTTTTGCAGGGATTGTTGTCTTATTCTGAAATTCGCGTTAAACCCAAAAAGTTCATTAGAATTTTGGACTATTTTTGATTTTATATCGAGCAGATT
>JABUUG010000025.1:22032-25857 GCA_021443285.1 Bacteroidaceae bacterium | reverse complement strand
CGAACCCTGGACACCCTGATTAAGAGTCAGGTGCTCTACCAACTGAGCTACAAGCGCATGGATTTCGTTTTTGCGGGTGCAAAGGTATGGGTTTCTACGACACTGACAAATTTCACGGGCTTTTTTGCGAGCTTATTTCCTCTTTTAGGCGATATTATTGATTAATGACTATAAATAACACAGAATGTGAAGAAGTATATAAAGTAAAGAAGTGAATAGTGGTTCAGTAACGCGTAAAAATAAGTTGCATCAGTTTGTGGGTTGATGAGGTAGTTCCATTTCCCCAGTTTTGGGGCGAAGATGACCTGTTTAGCAAGTCTCTTCTGATAAGATTCATCAACAACCCTTTTGATTTCTTACGAACTTGAATTAATGTGAACATGAACCTTCAGTCCCGTCTTTGTCGTAGTCATCGCAGCTCTGTCCGCAGCGTCCTGTACGGAGAGCAACGGAGTGCCCGGCCAATTTCGGTTGACCTGTGAGAAGAGCCTGTGCTCAATGGGGTTGAACTTGGAGTAATAAGGGGGATAATGTACGACAAGAAGCCTAATACACACAGGCTGAAAACCGCCTTTCTTAGTAATCGTGGTCGTGGTAATAATGTCTGCGATGATTTCTCGCTATGAAGTCTATGTTCTGAGTGAAAATCTTATTGCCAAGTTCACATGGTCTCATACTGCTGAGGTCTCCATCCTGCAGCATTTGGTTCTCCAGCAGGAAATTCAGCATTTCAGGATGCATTGTTTCTGTATTGATTACGGCATTTATTGTCTCAGATTGTAACTTACGCGCATCACACTTTCTGTAGTAAGGATTGTCATCGCTCTTTATCGCATGAATTATCTTCGGAGCAAAGATTATTCCAGCCTTCTTCGAGATGAATGCCACCTGCGAACCATCCGGCAATTGGCTCTCCATCTCATCAACATCCATTTCTGGCGAAATCTTTCGCAGCCATTCTTTCAGCTGATCCTTATTTTCGAAGAATGCCATACGTTTATCCTTTGTGCGCTCCATGTAAAGAGGATAAGCATTCTCATACGAACACTCCAATTCCCTATTTTGCTCGCACATTTCTTCGTAATCATCCTTACGCGAATTGAACAGCATTCCATTTATCTCCCAATCATTATCGCCATATCGCACAAGCGAAGTGCAAACATATGAGCCTGTTTTGAACACCTTTGGATAGTCGTTCTTCAACTTGCGTTCATCTCCCTTGGAGTCCTTCAAAACGGCATATTCTGTGTTCGCCTCTGTTACAGAGAAGATGTCCTGCCAGACATATTTCAAACTGATTAACTTTTCCGATTCTTCTCGCATTTGATTATGGGCAAACATCTTAGATAGCCACAGGTGTGGCGCCAATGCCATCGGACCAATCTCCGTTGTCATAGAGAATGCCGTTTCGGCATAATAAACAGTCTCACTCTTCTTAAATTTTTCTTCGTACATATCGTAGAAATCGCAGAAGCGGTCGTCTGATATCGGTGAGCACAGCAGGTATGAACGACGGAGCCAGAATAACACCTGCTTCAGTTTGAAATAGTCATTTGCCTTATCCTTGTTATAGATAAAGTCGTATAGTTCTTCATTCACCTCCACGTCATCGTCTTCCGTAAGAATCTCCATGATAGCCTCTGCAGTATCTTCGCCCATTGCCAATGGATTGAGAAAACGGTCATCGAAGTTTCTTGATATCACCAACCACACCAGCAGCTCAACTTCCGGTTTGTTTACGTCTTCCCAATCCAAATCTTCAAAATCATCGAAGAATGGAAGGTCGCAAAAATATGTCACTCGGAGGAACCTTCTAAAAGAGTTCCAGAGTCCGATACCAGACATCTTGTCCTCGTAGTAAGCGGCAGCATTTATGGCAATATCCCTCTTTAACTCATCTGCATCAGGCAATTCAAACCATATATCTTTGATACGGTCATAAATACGGTTTGCCACATCCACATACATCGGGCATGGCTGCACTCCTGTTGGATAATAGGGAGCGAAATCACGAGGAAATATTGTTCGTTTCATTTTTTATTATCGGTAATCTGGTGGATTGAGAATCCTTGCGCTGACGCGCAAGGAGCAGGGGACGGGGCTGCCGAGCTGCTGGGATAGGGTTGGGCGGTGCAGCAGCAGGGGACGAATGAACGGATGCCTTTTTTAGAAAGGAACGGAAGAACCGGAAGGGAATGGGGGAAGGTAATCTGATGGGGGCAAAATTAACGATTTTCATTCGGAAAAGACATAATAGCCGGGATATATCAAGACAAAACCGACTGTTTCCAATACATTTTATGGTGTAATCGGCTTTTTTGTTGCCCTAACACACAGTTGCATTGTTATATACACTATATTTGCACAAAGTTAGAACAACACATTTATTTCAAATATACAGAACCCTCCAAAAGCCGAAACGCCATGTCAAAGAAATTTTATGCCTCAATACCGGGGAACTACCCCGTATGCGAGTGCGGCGACTGCCCCAAAGCCGCCAACTGCCTGCACCAGATAGCCTACCAAAAACTGATGGAAAGCGAGAAATACGTGCGCCTGATTAATCCACGGCTATGCACAAAAGACGACAGCTGCATTTTCTTCCGCAATGCCACACCTATGGTGTATGCGTTTGGATTCTCCAACTTCCAAAAGTATATGCTACCACACCAATACAAGATGTTTATGGAAAAACTCATTGAGGTGTTCGGGCGTAACCCATACTATGAGAGGAGGCGGGGAGCTACTGCGATGCCAAAGAAAGAGCAGGACCTGATACTGCAAACGCTGCGCGATGTGGGAGTAACCCAAGAAATGCAGTTCGACAAATATATTCAAGCCCCCAACTGGGACGACTGACAGGCGAGAGCATCCATACTTACGCCAGTACTTATATATAGAAGTACTGCAGTAATCGATGCCAAGTACTGCAGTAATCGATGCCAAGTACTGCAGTAATCGAGTATGAATTACTCCAGTACTTTGGGGCAAAAGTACTGGAAAACCTGCTACGCAGCATTGGAAAAACAGATAGGGGTGGGACGGATGGACTATAGGGAACGGGAGGAGACTATGCGCTGACGCGCAAGGAGCAGGGGATGGGAGCAATGGAGGATGGGACAGATAAACCGGAGAGGGTGCTAAATGCCTTGCTGCTTGCCATGGCATGAAACCACAGCAAATAATACTCACAAATATGAAAGACTTCCATTATTACACACCTACAGAGGTGGAATTCGGCACCAAGTCAGAAGCGCATTTGGTGGCATTAGTGAAGAAATATGGCGGAGAGAATCCGAAGGTTTTAATACACTACGGTGGCGGCAGCGCTGTGCGGTCAGGACTCATCGGCCGCACGCAGCAGGTTCTGTCAGACGCGGGCATCAGCGTGATGCTCTTCGGCGGTGCGCAGCCCAATCCCCGTCTGAGCCTCGTGCATGAAGGCGTCTCAACCTGCAAGAAGGAGAAGATTACACTGATACTCGCCGTTGGCGGTGGCAGTGTGATAGACTCTTCAAAGGCCATCGCTTACGGTGCGTGCTACGATGGCGATGTGTGGGACTTCTACATCGGCAAAGCATGCCCGGAAAGGGCGCTGCCTGTCGGCTGTGTGCTCACCCTTCCGGCAGCCGGCAGCGAGATGAGCGACTGCACGGTAATCACCAATGAGCTGACACAGCAGAAGTTCGGCTACAGCAATGACCTGGCACGACTGAAATTCGCGATAATGAATCCGGAACTGACCGCCACCCTACCCGACTACCAGACCGCCTGCGGTGCCGTCGATATCATGATGCACACCATGGAACGCTATTTCACAAAAGA
>JABUUG010000025.1:16765-21380 GCA_021443285.1 Bacteroidaceae bacterium | reverse complement strand
CAAAGTGTCAGTTCTCTCAATCGCATAGCCCGCTATGCTCTTTCATTCACTAACACTTTGTCCTAAAAAATAAACTCAAAATCTGACAAAGCTAATTTACAGAACCCACCTTAAAAACGCACAGGGCATTATTCAAAATTGACGAAAGAAGAATAACAATACATTCTGTACCTTATTCAATTCCCCTTCATTGAAAGCGAGATGCGGTTGCGTTTCAGGTCGATGTCTATCACCGTTACTTCCACCTGCTCGCCGATATGCACGACGGTGGTCGGGTCTTTTACATAATAGTCGGCAAGCTGGGAGACATGGACAAGTCCCTTCTCATGAACACCGATATCAACGAATGCTCCGAAATTCGTGACATTGCTCACGATGCCAGGCAAATGCATTCCTACCCGCAAATCTTCAGGAGTATGGACATTCGGAGCAAAGCAGAATTCTTTCAACGGCTGCCGCGGGTCGCGGCTCGGTTTGTCGAGTTCTTTCATTATATCGCTCAGCGTCGCTTCGCCTACAGCAGAGTATTTCTTACGGTCTATAGCTGCACGCAGTTGCGGGTTCGCCATCAGCTCGGAGACCGTACACCGCAGGTCCTTCGCCATCTGCTCTACCACGCCGTAGCTTTCCGGATGCACGGCAGAGTTATCAAGCGGATTGTCGCCGCCTTGGATACGCAGGAAGCCGGCACACTGCTCGAAGGTCTTCGCCCCCATACGCGGCACTTTCATAAGTGCCTTGCGATTGCGGAACGCGCCGTTTGCGGCACGATAGTCAACGATATTCTGCGCAAGCACAGGACCGAGACCAGACACATAGGTAAGCAGATGTTTTGACGCGGTGTTCACATCCACGCCGACACTATTCACGCACGACTCCACCACCAGGTCGAGCTGCCGCTTCAATGCCGACTGGTCAACATCGTGCTGATACTGCCCCACCCCAATGCTTTTGCTGTCTATCTTCACCAGCTCTGCCAGCGGGTCCATCAGCCGGCGGGCTATGCTCACTGCTCCGCGCACCGTAACATCCTCGTTGGGGAACTCCTCGCGCGCCGCTGCCGAAGCACTATACACGGACGCTCCGTCCTCGTTTACGGAGAATATCTCTATCTGCTTTCCGCTCCGCGCACCACTGTGTTCGGAGCTACTGTTCCGTAATCGGCCTGCGCCGCTTGCCAGAGCAAGAATCCCGTCTTCCGCAAACAGACTCCTCACAAACTGCTCAGTCTCCCTTCCCGCAGTGCCGTTGCCTATAGCCGCCGCCTCTATGCCATACTGCCGCACAAGCCTTCTCAATGTCTGCGCCGCCTCCTCCTGCCTATGCAGATAGACGACGGTGTGGTGCAGCAGATTGCCCTGCGCATCGAGGCATACCACCTTGCAACCGGTGCGGAAACCGGGGTCGATGCCGAGCGTGCGCTTCTGTCCTAACGGTGCTGCAAGAAGCAGTTGACGCAGACCTGAAGCGAAGACCGCAATAGCCTCCGCGTCGGCTTTCTCCTTGCTCATCGCGGCGAATTCCGTCTCTATCTGCGGTTTGAGCAGCCGTTTGTAGCCATCATTCACAGCCATCTCTATCTGCCGGCTTGCCGCACCGCTGCGGTGCACCTTCCGCCGCATCAGCTTCTCTATGGCAAGGTCGTCGTCGGGAGAGACAGACACGCGGAGGAAGCCCTCGCTCTCGCCGCGCCGCATTGCCAGCAGACGGTGGGACGAGCAGCGCTTCAACGGCTCGGAGAAGTTGAAGTAGTCGCGATATTTCGCCGCCTCTTCCTCCTTGCCTTTCACCACCTTGCTCACTATTTTGGCAGTGTATGTGAACTCCCGGCGCACCGCATTGCGGCACGCTTCCTCTTCGCACATACTCTCCGCAATAATATCCCGCGCGCCCTGCAAAGCCTGGTCTGCGGTTTTCACCTCGCCCTTTACAAACTGCCGGGCAGTGCGCTCAAGGTCGCTGTCTGTGGCGAGCCGCTCAAGGAGCAGCTGTGTGGCAAGCGGCTCAAGTCCGTGCTCACGCGCTATCTGCGCCTTCGTCCTGCGCTTTGGCTTGAACGGCAGATATATATCCTCCAGTTCGGTGGAGTCCCAGCAGCAGTCTATACGCTTCCGCAAATCGGCGGTCATCCTTCCCTGCTCCTCAATGGTGGAGATGATGGTCTCCTTCCGTTTCACCATCTCCTTCAACTTGTCATACTGCTCTGCAACGGCTGCCACGCCCACCTCGTCCATAGCTCCCGTAGCCTCCTTGCGGTAACGCGAGATAAACGGAATGGTTGCCCCGCCGTCGAGCAGTTCCATAACGGCAGAGACACAGTTAGCGGGAAAAGACAGCCTGTCGGCTATGATTGATGCTATATTGTTCATGGCAATATCTGTTAATTATGAGGTTAAAGGAGATTTTTGGGGGAGTTAAGGGAGTTAAAGGAGTTAAGGGAGTTAAAGGAGTTAAGGACATTACCTATGCGGTTTGTACTCATGCTGTTGCCTTCAGAAAAGTCATTTGTCTTTAACTCCCAACCTCAGTTACCACTCCTTTAACTTCTTTAACTCCACAAAATATCTACTATAACCTCCGTTTTATAAAACCCACCTATGATATGCTCTATATCACCCTCACATAGCCTTCCTTGCGGGGCTTGGCTAGTTTTGGTTCGACAGCAGCATAACCGAGAGCCACATGACCGATGCCCTCAACATCCTCCCCCCCAGTTACCACACCCCACTCCGCAAGCAGCGCCTTGCCACGTTCACTGGCAAAGACCTCCTTTGCACGATGTATCCAGCAAGCACCCAGTCCGATGGCATGGGCCGCGTTCAGCATATTGCCAATAACGAGACTGCCGTCATAGAGGTATGTGCCACGGCTGCGGTCTGCCAGCACAACAATGATGACAGGCGCGTTATAGAATGGGTCGGACGAAGTGCCGAGCACCTCACCGTTCATTCTTGAAAGTTCGTCGCGCAACTCCCTGTTCTTCACTACCACGATGTATGGCGACTGCAACCCCATACCTGTAGGGGCAGCCATGCCAGCCTTCGTAACCCTTTCAATCTCCTCCAGTGTCGGCATCTGGTCTGTGAACCCCTTGATGCTCCGCCGACTGTACAATGCTTCTAATGCTTCCATAACGATTATAATTACAGTAGATGATACTACAATATTTCTCCGCCTAATTTCAAAGTCGGGATATTATTTCGGGACAAAACTACAAAACACGCCCAAATATCGGGACTATTTCCCTTGATTTTTGCGTTTTTATACACTTTTGTCCCGAAAGCCATTACTTTGTATCTGATTATTGGGGGTGGGAATGGGGATGAAGGCTGAGAAAGTATAGATTTTAGGCAAAAGTTTTGCGATGTATGGTGGAATATGTATTTTTGCGGACAGATTTATACAGGATGCAGAACCACAGAACATATCGTTTTGCGCGATTGGCGACAATGACCGTCGCACTTTACTCCTTCACCACACTGCACAGTACAACTTGGACAGGTGGAGTAAAGATGGAGGACAGGACTGCGGCAGAGAATCCTTATCAGACTACAATAGAGAGACTTAATCGTGGTTTGGTGGCGGTATGCACTGACGAGGGGGTATTTCTGAGCTGGCGCATTCTCGCCACAGACACTCCGAACTGCGCCTTCGACATATACCGCGACGGGAAGAAGATAAGCAACACGCCGATAACGACGGGCAACTACATAGACCGCGACGGAAACAGACTGTCGCGGTATGAGGTGAAGGAAGGTAAGGAAGGGAGAGATGACCATGCGCTGACGCGCAAGGAACAGGGGATGGAGGGTTTTATGTCGGGATGCCGGGATACCGTAACAGGGACGGGGCAGGCGAAGTGCGTTACGCCATGGGCTAACGAATACCTCACGCTGAATATCTCCCGACCAGCGGATGGGTACACGCCCGGGGATTGCTCTGTGGCTGATGTTGATGCGGACGGCAGCTATGAGTTGATACTGAAATGGGACCCGAAGAACGCGCATGACAATTCTCATGGGGGAGTAACAGACGCAGTTTTCATCGACTGCTACGACATTGCGGACTGCCAGCCTGCCTCTGACCTGCTGAAATGGCGGATAAATCTCGGGCGTAACATTCGTGCCGGCGCACACTACACCCAGTTTCTCGTATACGACTTCGATGGCGATGGCAGGGCAGAGATAGCATGCAAGACCGCTCCTGGAACAGTCGACGGTAAGGGTGTGCCGGTGCTGCTGCCCGGCGACAGTGCGGATGCGGACTATGTATGTCGTGAAGGTCGGCTGATAGGCAGGATAACGGGGGGACCGGAATACCTGACGGTCTTCTCCGGAGAAACGGGCGAAGCACTCGCCACTGTGTCATACACCCCTGCATACGCGGATCTTCCCGACTGGGGGGACGACTATTTCAACCGCTCAGAGCGCTATCTCGCCTGTGTCGCAGTCTTAGGGGATGGGGCGGAGGAGCCGGAGGTTCCGGAAAGGTCGAGGGGAACAGAGATGACGGGTAGAAGAGGACGCGCCTCGATGGTTTTCTGCAGGGGATACTACACGCAGGCCAACCTTGCTGCATACGACTTCGACGGGAAGAACATCACGCTCCGTTGGAT
>JABUUG010000025.1:0-16749 GCA_021443285.1 Bacteroidaceae bacterium | reverse complement strand
CCTGGCAAGGACAGCGCATACGGTCAGGGCGCACACTCCCTTGCAGTGGGGGATGTGGATAATGACGGGTGCGACGAGATAATATACGGCAGTGCGACAATAGACCATAACGGCAGTCTGCTGTCATCCACGGGGTTAGGGCATGGCGATGCCCTCCATCTTGCAGACATCCTCCCCGACCGTCCCGGACTGGAGGTGTTCATGGTGCATGAGGGACGCAACGCGAATTGCTGTGCGGAGATACACGACCCTGTTACAGGGGAAATCCTCTGGCGTGAGGACTCGCAGAACGGACGCGACAACGGGCGCGGCGTGGCGATGAATCTGTTCGCCGATACCAAGGGTTACGAGTGGTGGTCTCTTTCGAGCAACAACATCTTCACCGCCGACGGCACGACCGGCAGGAGGCTGGCAGTGCTTGCCGACAGCAGCCCTAAGCCTACGAACTTCCGCATATACTGGGACGGCGACCTTCAGGACGAGCCATATGACGGCAATATAGTGTATAAGCCGCTGATGACGAAAACATCTGTTGGAGATTCTGCAACCGTCTCTACCTCTGGAAAAGACTCCGCGACCATCTCCTTCCGTCCATTGGCAACGCTGAAGGGCAACTCGTGCAACGGCACGAAGCGCACACCCAACCTGCTTGCGGACATCTTCGGCGACTGGCGTGAGGAGGTGGTGCTGTACAACAATGACACCTGCGACAAGCTCTACATACACACCACAACCATACCTACCCCACACCGCATGACAACGCTGATGCACAACCACATATACCGTATGGGCATAGCATGGCAGAACTCTGCATACAACCAGCCGCCGCATGTAGTGTTTGAATAAGAAATCAAAAAAACATAAATGTATTCGCCATCAATGAGCAGGGCTTTTTTTGTATTAATATTTTTGTTCGCTCCCTTCATGGGATTAGGGGGATGCGCTGATGCGCAGAGGGACAGCATACTGTTTAATTTTGACTGGCAGTTCTCGCGCGATAAGCAGACATGGACTGCGGTGAATCTGCCGCACGACTACCAGATAGGTCAGCCATGGGTGGCACCTGCCGCTGACGAGAAGGCTGACCTTAAGAACGAGGCGGCAAACATAAAGAGCCTGCTGTCGGCACGTGCCTTCAAAGCTCTCGGCAAGGGCTACTACAGGAAGGCTTTCGTGCCGAAGAATGAATGGCAAGGCAGGAGGGTGGTTGTGGATTTCGAGGGTATGCTACTTGTGGGAGACGCCTATTTGAACGGCAGGCATATTGGAAAGACCGACTACGGCTATCTCGGCTTTGAGAGCGACATAACGCCTCTGCTGAAATGGGGCGAGGAGAATACGCTTGAGGTGGTATGCGACACGCAGAACCCCAACAGTTCACGGTGGTACACGGGCGGCGGACTGTTTCGCGATGTGCATGTGATAATCACTGACAGGAATTTCTATTTCACGCGCAATCCGCTGTATATTACAACAAAGGTGGAAGGACAGTCGGCAACGGTGCATGTGCAAGCTGAGTTTGCAAACCAGTATAAGGGCGACAAGGAGAGAATTGACTCGCTGACTTTCGCCTATACGATAAAGGATGGCAGCGGGAAGGTTGTTGCACAGAAGGTGTGCAGGAAGAAATACTACGGCAGACAGCGTGTAAACGAGTACAGGCTTGACAGTGTGAGAATAGACAATGCAGTGTTGTGGGACATAGACAATCCGCATCTATACACGATAGAGATCTGCGCGCTCGGCACGGGCGGCGAAGTACTCGACAAGGTGGGCGACACATTCGGCGTGCGCACAATTGAGTACGGTGCCGACTATGGTTTCAGGCTCAATGGCAGGAAGGTGCTGCTGAAAGGCATTGCCAACCACCACACGCTCGGTGCTCTCGGCGCTGCCGCCTACGACCGTGCCATAGAGAAGCGCATACAGCTGCTCAAGGAGTTCGGCGTAAACCATATCCGCACATCGCACAACCCGTATTCCAAAGGCTTCCTGCACCTGTGCGACAAATACGGCATACTCGTCGTGGATGAGCTTTACGACAAATGGCTGAAGCAGTTCTCCGGCGGCAGGGTGGAATGGACAGCACAGTGGCAGCACGACCTGCCGGAGTTCATAAAGCGCGACCGCAACCATCCGTCGGTGGTAATGTGGAGTCTCGGCAACGAGCTGCAACAGGAATGGGGCATGGCGTATGCCGACTGGGGCGTTACGATATACCGATCCATGAAGCCCGTACTGCAACGGTATGACAACACGCGCCCGATAACCGTTGCCATGCACCCCCGATTCCGCGATGTGGATACGGACTCCATACCCGCACCGCTTGCGCTGGAAACGGACATAGCGTCGTACAACTACCGCTACATGTATTTCCCCGGCGATGCCAAACGCTATCCGTGGATGAGGTTCTACCAAAGCGAGGCGAACACGCAGGGATTAGGGAAGAACTTCTTTGAGATGAATCTCGACAAGGTTGTGGGTCTCGCATACTGGGGCGCGATAGACTATCTCGGCGAGAGTCAGGGTTGGCCGCGCAAGGGGTGGAATCTCGGTTTCTTCGACATATCGCTGCTGCCCAAGCCCACGGCATATTTCGTGAAGAGCTATTTCACAGAAGAGCCGATGGTGCATCTGTCAGTGTATCAGGGCAGGGAGCAGATGGACTGGAACGGAGTGAACCTCGGCAATGTGAACCTAACAGAGCAGTGGGATGCCGGCAAAGGGGCAAAGCAGACGCTCTACGCCTTCTCCAATGCCGATGAGGTGGAGCTGCGGATAAACGGCAAGACCAAGGCCCGCCTGAAGAACAAGCGCAACGAGCCGACCGCGCGCAACAAGTTCATATTCACCAATGTGGATTATGAGAAAGGCAAGGCGCAGGCCATAGCATACACGGGCGGCAGGCAAGTGGCGACCTACACTCTTGAGACAACGGGAGCGGCGAAGAGACTGAAGATGGAAACGGACAACGCCAAATGGAAGGCTGACGGCATAGACCTGCAGCACATACGCATAACAGCCGTCGATGCAAAAGGGCGCAGGGTGTATGGCACAAACGGAATACTGAAGATAAAGGTGGATGGCGATGCCACCATCGTGGCGGCAAGCAATGGCGACCAGACCTGCGAATACATTAACACACCTACCACTGCCGACCGTAAACAGATGGAGTACCCGCTCTATGACGGTGCAGCGATGGTAATCCTGCGCTCTGAAAGAAAAGGCGGAATGGTGAAGGATGTGAAACTGACGGTAAACGAAACAACAAAACATTTATGATTTGTTGATTTATGATTTGTTGATTTTCATTCTTTCACAAAGCGAAGCGACTGAAAGAACACAGTGGCTCTCTTATATCTCCGCATTAATCATTAATCAATAATCAATACCACCATGAGTTCCCTTTACATGGCTGCCGACAGCCGCTACGACAATCCTGACCAGCTGTATAACAGATGCGGCAGGTCGGGCGTGATGCTCCCGAAGGTCAGCCTCGGCTTCTGGCACAACTTCGGCGAGACCTACCCCATAGACAACTCCCGCAAGATTTGCCGCTACGCTTTCGACCACGGCATCACCCACTTCGACCTCGCAAACAACTACGGCCCTCCCTACGGCTCTGCGGAAGAGACGTTCGGCAAACTGATGGACGAGGATTTCCGCCCATATCGCGATGAGTTGTTCATCTCCACAAAGGCTGGCTACGACATGTGGCCAGGACCATACGGCGACCACGGTTCGCGCAAATACCTCATGGCGTCAATCGACCAAAGCCTCAAGCGTATGCGCCTCGACTATGTAGACCTGTTCTACAGCCACCGCTACGACCCAGACACGCCGATAGAGGAGACCCTTCAGGCACTGGTGGATATAGTGCGGGCGGGCAAAGCGCTGTATATAGGCATAAGCAACTGGCCGCTCGAACCGCTGATGAAAGCTGCGGAATACCTGAAACAAAGGGACGTGCCGCTACTGATATACCAAGGCAAGCTGAACAGGCTGCTGACAACCCACATAGCCAACGGCATACTTGACTACTGCGCCGACAACGGCATCGGCTTCATCGCGTTCTCGCCATTGGCACAAGGACTGCTCACCAACCGCTATCTCGACGGCAGTGTGCCGCAGGGCAGCCGCATGGCGGTGAACCACTTCCTGAAGCAGAGCACACTCACGTCAGAACTCCTGACACAGCTGCGGCAGTGGAACGACGAGGCAGTGGCGAAAGGGCGAAGTTTGGCGGAGGATTCGCTCAGGTGGATACTCAAACAGCGAGGCGTAACCTCTGTGCTCGTCGGAGCAAGCAGCGCAGAGCAGTTGGCTGAGAATATGAAATGTATTGACAAACAATAGCCTACCCATGAAACGCAGCATCCTATTCCTGTCATTCCTACTGATTTGCGTTATAACGAGGAGTGAAGTCTTCCCCAACGGAGATCCTATACCCTCATGGTTCAACGACACAACGAGAGTGGATGTAAACACTCTCGGCAAACGCTATGTCATAACCGACCATGGCGTAAGGAACGACTCCACCGTGATACAGACGACAGCCATACAAAGCGTCATCGACAAGGCGGCGCAGTCGGGTGGCGGCGTAGTGGTGATACCCCAAGGCACATTCCTCTCAGGGTCTCTCTTCTTCAGGCAAGGCACCCACCTACTAGTAGAGGCTGGTGGCAAACTGAAAGGATCCGACCGCATACAAGACTTCAAGCTTATGGAGACGCGCATGGAGGGACAGACGCTGAAATATTTCGCAGCCCTCGTGAATGCGGACGGAGTGAACGGTTTCACCATCAGCGGACCAGGCACAATAGATGGGAACGGCTCGGAGTATTGGACGGAGTTCTGGATTCGCAGACAGTACAATAAAGCCTGTACAAACCTCGAAGCCATGCGCCCACGACTCGTATATATCTCTAATTCAGAGAATGTTACGGTGCAGGATATAAGGCTGGTGAACTCCCCATTCTGGACAAACCACCTCTACAAGTCGCATCATGTGAAATACCTCGGTTGCCACATCTGTGCACCGACAACGGGCTATGGGGCAGAAGGGCTTAACGGCGCACCATCGAGCGACGCAATAGATATAGACGTATGCCACGACATCCTCGTCAGCGGATGCTATATGCACGTCAATGATGATGCCGTGGTGATAAAGGGTGGCAAGGGGACATTCGCCGACAAAGACCCCAACAACGGCCCTGTATATAACGTCATCGTGCAAGACTGCACCTACGGTGTGGTACACGGTTGCCTGACACTCGGTTCGGAGAGCCTGCACGACTGGAATATTGTGCTCCGACGACTGAAGGTGAACAATGCGGAGCGTGTGCTATGGTTGAAAATGAGGCCCGACACTCCGCAGCACTACGAGTATGTTACTGTGGAGGACGTGAAAGGTTCATGCGGCAGTTTCCTCTACATAAAACCATGGACACAGTTCTACAAGAAGGAAGAACGCGAGGACATGCCATTGTCGCAGTGCAACAACATTGCAATCAGGAACATAGACGTGGTCTGCAAAGTGTTCAAAGACGTGGAGGAGTCTGACAAATACCAGCTGAAGGACTTCACATTTAATAACATAAAGGCTTTAGAGACCAATGGCAGCCCTGTGCTGAAAACAGCTGTTGCCGTAAACGAATATTTCATGAAGCACTGCACCGACCCAAAGAAGGTAACGTATGTTCACGGGAAATACCGCCCCAGCAGTCTTTGGACACGAGGCGTTTACTACGAAGGGCTGATGGCACTGTACGAGATACTGCCGCGACAGGACTACATAGACTATGCCACAGAATGGGCAGACCACCACAAATGGACACCACGCAACGGCACAACAACCCGTCACGCCGACGACCAATGCTGTGCACAGACATACATAGACCTCTACCGTCTGCACACCATTCCCACCGCCACGCTGCAGCCCACGATAGAGAATATAGAGAACATGCTAAAGACCGACAAGGTGGACGACTGGTGGTGGATAGACGCCATACAGATGGCGATGCCCGTATTCACAAAACTCTACGCGGAGACAAAGGACAAACGCTGTCTCGACCGCGCATGGCAGATGTACGAATACACCCGGAACAGACTCGGCGGGAGGGGGATGTTCAACCCAGAAGACAACCTGTGGTGGCGCGACAAGGACTTCCTGCCACCCTACAAAGAGCCCAACGGCGAGGACTGCTACTGGGCAAGGGGCAACGGATGGGTGATAGCGGCACTGGCACGCGTAATGCAGGATGTGCCAAAGAAGGACAAGCACTACAAGGACTACCTTAACGACTTCAGACTTATGGCGCAAAGCATAAAACAGACACAGCGCGAAGACGGGTTCTGGAACGTTAGCCTACACGACCCTAACAACTACGGCGGCAAGGAGACATCGGGAACAGCACTCTTCGTCTATGCCATATCATGGGGCATACGCAATGGCATTATACCCGCAAAGGAATATCGCCCCGTCGTTGACAAGGCATGGAACGCCATACAGAAAGACGCCATTCACAAGAACGGATATATAGGCTATGTGCAAGGCACAGGAAAAGAGCCCAAAGACGGACAGCCCGTCAGCTACGACTCCCACCCCGACTTTGAAGACTACGGCACCGGATGCGTACTCCTCGCCGCTGCAGAATACTATAAGCTGACCGTCAGAAACTAACAGCAGCCCCTCATAAAATTCTACCCCAGGAGCATCCGGAACCTCAAAAGCCCCCGCGTTCGGGGTGGTAACTGGGGCAAGCTCCGTAATCGACCCCAGCCACTTGCCAGAGCAAGAATCAAAAACATCAAGACCCCCTCCATAATGCCTCGCTTATCCCTTTTTTTCCTCCTCTTCCTCCTTTCACTATCACCTCTCTCTGCAGAGTCCCCCTCTTCCCAATGGGACAGTCTTTGGCCGCAACCATCGCCAGAGGCAAGGCCTTATTGTCGCTGGTGGTGGCTCGGCAGTGCCGTTGATAAGGAGAACCTCGCCTATCTGCTTGAGGAATACGCAAAAGCGGGCATCGGCGGACTGGAGATAACCCCAATATACGGTGTGCAAGGTAACGAGGAAAATGACATTCCCTTCCTGTCTCCGAAATGGATGGATATGCTGAAATTCATAAACCAGAAGGCATCCATGCTCGGACTATCCATAGACATGAACACAGGCACAGGATGGCCTTTCGGCGGACCAGAGGTTACACCCGAAGATGCGGCGTCCAAGGCGGTCTTAGACAAAGACGGAAAACTGACTGTCGGCAAGACAAAACAGATGGTGAAACGCGCTGCCCCCGGCGGCGAGGGACTTGTAATAGACCATTTCAACAAGGGGGCTGTAGACAGATACCTCAGCCGCTTCACCAAAGCGTTCGAGGAAAATGGAGTAGCCTACCCACACAATTTCTTCAACGACTCATACGAGGTGTATGGCGCAGACTGGACACCAGCACTCTTCGAAGAGTTCAAAAAGCGCAGAGGCTACGACCTTGAGCCTTACACCGAACACCTCTTCCCCACCCCATCTGCTACGCAGTTGAAGACTGAAAAGGCAGAGAAAGTAAAGGAGGCAAAAAAGGCGGAAGGCATTGAACAGTCTGCCCGCATCATCTCCTACTACCGCCAGACTCTCGGCGAACTGCTGCTTGAAAACTTCACAGAGACATGGACTGCATGGGCGCACAGTCATGGCACCAAGACTCGCAACCAGGCACATGGAAGTCCCGGAAACCTCATCGACATCTATGCTGCCGTTGACATCCCCGAATGTGAGGGCTTCGGACTGTCATCCTTCGGCATAGACGGACTGCGCAAGGACTCGCTCATCAGGAAGAACGACGCCGACCTGTCCATGCTGAAATACGCTTCGTCGGCAGCCCATATCACGGGCAAGAACCTCGTCTCGGCAGAGGCTTTCACATGGCTTACAGAGCATTTCCGCACATCTCTCTCGCAGTGCAAACCTGAGATTGACCTCTTCATGACTGCCGGCGTGAACCACCTCTACATGCACGGCACATGCTATTCGCCGAAAGAAGCGCCATGGCCAGGATGGAAATTCTATGCCTCAGTCGATATGTCGCCGACAAACACAATCTGGAGGGACGCACCCGAAATGTTCAAATACATCACACGGTGCCAGTCGTTCATGCAGTATGGCAAGCCCGACAACGATTTCCTTGTGTATCTCCCGATATACGACATGTGGAACGAGGCTCCAATGCCCCCTAAGGGGGATGCCCTGCTGCTCTTCGACATACACAAGATGAGCCGCCTTGCACCACGCTTCATAGCATCCATAAACTCGCTTATCCGGCAGGGCTACGACTGCGACTATATCTCAGACAAATTCATTCGCACGCTCAGTGTCAGGGACAATGAGGACGTTAGAGAAGCTCCCAAACGCCACACGCTGATAACTGAAGGCGGTACGGAATACAAGGCGCTCATAGTTCCCGCTGTCAAGCTCATGCCACACGACGTGCTGCAAAAACTCCTTACCCTTGCCAGACAGGGAGCCGACATAGTGTTCCTTGACAACTACCCGGAGGACGTCCCCGGCTTTGCCAATCTCGAAGCACGCCGCAACGACTTTCAGGCAGCACTCGCGGAAATAAAGCAATCGACGCACACCTCGATTGACAGTCTGAATGTCATGCCAGAGGAAATGAAAAGTCGATTCCACCTATCTGCCATACGCCGCAGAAACGATACGGGACACCACTACTTCATCTCTGCCCTGAAGTCTGGCGGCATATCCGACTGGGTTACTCTCTCCGTGAAGGCAGAGACCGCCCAGCTCTTCAACCCCATGACTGGAGACGTGAAGCGCGCTCTAACCCGTCAGCAGGACGGCAGCACGCAGGTATTCCTGCAGCTATCATCCGGCGAGTCATGTATTCTACAGACATTCGAAAGTAAGGATTGTAAAGAAGCTCCCCCAGCCCCCGTGTCCGAAGTCTCGGCTTCGGATAGTCCCCTATATTTAAGCACTGGCTGGCGTCTGAATATCCCCTCCCTCAGCAAGACCTACGACACAGATGCCCCCCGCTCATGGACCACACTCAACGACGAGCTTCTCAACAGCTTCTCCGGCACAGGAACATACACCGTGCAGTTCACCCTTCCGACAGGACATGCCCGCTCAGAGGCGATACTCCACTTGGGCGATGTACGCGAAAGCGCAAGGGTAATGCTCAACGGCAAATATGTGGCAATCCTTTGGGCAGTGCCTTACGATGTAAATATAACCAACTGTCTCCATCCGGGCAAAAACACACTCACCGTAGAAGTAACCAACCTGCCCGCAAACCGCATTGCAGCCCTTGACAGAGAAGGTGTGAAATGGCGTAACTTCAAGGAGATAAACATTGTAGACATAAACTACAAAAAGACCACCTACGCCCACTGGCAGCCCATGGAGTCGGGACTGAACAGCACACCATACATCACCTTCCACCCGACACCCGTAACCATAAACGCCGACCACACACTCCAAACCGTAGAGGGATGGGGAGTGAGCCTCTGCTGGTGGGCAAAGGAAGCCGGCACATGGGACGAGAAAACCTTGGATCAGGCCATAGACTGGCTCGTATCGCCAGACGGACTGAACTACAACGTGTTCCGCTACAACATACCCGGAGGCGACGACCCCAGACACAAAAACTGCCGACCGCACCACATGAAGGGCGACAAGGGCCTACGCGCAGAGATGAAGGGCTTCAAGACGTACCCTGACAGCCCCTACGACTGGAGTGCCGACGAGGCGCAGATAAAGGTGCTGAGGAAAATCATTGCACGCTGCAAACACTACGGCAAACAGCCCATCATTGAGGCATTTGCCAACACGCCGCCATGGTGGATGACCGTCAGCGGATGCTGTTCGGGAGCGGAGAAGCCAGCCGACACCAACCTGCGCACCGACTGCTACGACAGCTTTGCACAGTATCTTGTGGATGTATGCCGGCATTTCCGCGATGCAGAGGGCATAGAGTTCCACAGCCTCGACCCCTTCAATGAGCCAAACACCGACTATTGGCGTAGGGGAGGAAATCAGGAAGGATGCGGTTTCCTGCCTGCCGACCAAGTGTTATTCATCAGCAAGCACCTCGCGCCCCTTCTGTCTCAAAGCGGACTGAAGACCATCATCTCCGCCAGCGATGACACAAACGAGGAGAAGAGCCTAGAAACATTCGAACACTATGCGCGCAACAAGGACGCCATGAACGCCATAACGCAATGGAACACACACTCTTATGCCTACACGCCATCAGCGGAAAAGGGACTATCACAAAACGACAACCGCGCCATCCTGAGAGACAAGGTAAAGGCATCGGGCAAGAGCCTTTGGATGAGCGAGACCGGTGCAGGTGGAAGGGGCATAATGGGAAACCTCGGACTGGCACAGATGCTCTTCAACGACATGAGACACCTGCAGCCCACAGTGTGGTGCGACTGGCAGTTTATCGACAGCGGAGACCAGTGGTGTCTGCTCACCTGTTCAGGCAATGTGGACCGCTACCTGCCCCCTATCAAGAGAAGCAAGAACTACTATGTACGCGCCCAGATAACACAGTACATCACTCCCGGATACCGCATCGTTGAGACCTCAAACGACAATGTGCTTGCCGCAACAAGCCCCGACGGAAATACCATAGTGGTGTGTCTGATAAACCGCAGCCCGCATCCCGCCGCATACTCCCTCAACATACCTGTCTGCGACACAAATAAGACACTGGAAACAACTGCAACCATAACGAGCAGCAGACAGAACATGGAAGAGTTCCCCATTGACAATCTCAACAACATTTCGCTCCCCCCAAGGAGCATTGTCAGCATAAAAATGAATAAGGTAGGGGCAACAAATGGGAGTTAATCTATTAATTGGAGTTAAGGGAGTTAAAGGAGTTAAAGACAAATGATTTTTTGTCTGATAACTAACTGAACACAAATTNTTTGCGATTGCGGCAGACTGGCAAATCAACAAATCATACATCATAAATGAAAAAATGAAATGTCCTCTAACTTCCGCCGCAAAGCGGCATAACTTCCTTTAACTTCTTATAACTTCCAACAAATACAGTCTATACCCTTTTTACATTCTATACAGGATGCTAAACTACATTTGGTTTTTCTTTTTTGCAGTAGCCTTTGTTACTGCGTTGTGCAAATCGCTCTTTCTCGGCGATTTGGAGATATGGTCAAAACTGATGAACACCACGTTTGAGTCCGCAAACAGGGCATTCGAGATATGCCTTGGACTGACTGGTGTGCTTACCTTCTGGCTCGGTCTGATGAAGATTGGCGAGGAGGCGGGGCTTATAGCAAGGCTCAGCAAGATGATAAGCCCGCTATTCCGCCGCATCTTCCCCAGCATTCCCGACGGACACCCCGCTTCAGGAAGCATCATGATGAACGTGTCAGCCAACATTCTCGGACTGGACAACGCCGCCACGCCGATGGGACTGAAGGCGATGAAGGAGCTGCAGGAACTGAACAAGGAGAAGGACACTGCGAGCGACGCAATGATTATGTTCCTCGTGCTGAACACCAGCGGACTGACCATCATACCGATAAGCATCATGATGTATCGCGCACAGTATCACGCGCAAAGCCCAAGCGACATATTCATCCCGCTGCTGCTCGCCACCTTCTGCAGCACACTGGCTGGACTTGTTGCCTGCTGCCTGAAGCAGAGAATCAGGCTGTGGGACAAGGTGCTCGGCACACTGCTTGTCGGCTCAGTAGCGTTCATCGCCGGCGTGTGTATGCTCTTCGGCAGCATGACACAGGAGCAGATAACACTCTACTCCACCATCTTCAGCAATGTGATACTCTTCTCAGCCATCATGGCGTTCCTCGTTTCAGGACTGGTGAAGAAGGTGGCTATCTTCGAGTCGTTTGTGGAAGGCGCAAAAGAGGGCTTCAAGACCGTCGTTACAATCATTCCATACCAGATAGCCCTGTTTGTCGCCATATCGCTGTTCCGCGAGTGCGGCGCACTGACCTTCATCACACAGGGCATCGGATGGGTGCTGTCTGCCGTCAGTCTGCCGACGGACTTCGTGCCCGCACTGCCCTGCGCATTCCTGAAACCGCTGAACGGCGCAGGGGCAAGGGCTATGATGCTCGACGTGTTCGAGACTTACGGCGTGGACAGTTTTCAGGGCCATGTGGCATCGTGCATACAAGGGGCGACGGACACAACGATGTATATCCTGGCGGTGTATTTCGGCAGTGTCGGCGTGAAGCGGTTCCGCTATGCAGCCAGCTACGGGCTCTTCGCCGATTTCGTCGGTATAACGGCAGCGATATTAATCGGCTATATCTTCTTCAAGTAACTACTACCTATTAAAACCTATCTTATTAACCTCTTAAAACAAAAAGCTATGAAAACCAATCTCTTAAAATCAATGCTCATAGTGGCATTCGCATTCGTGGCACAGTTTGCACTTGCTGAAACAATCGTCATCACCGGCGACAATGTGCGCCTGAGGATGCAGCCTTCAACAAAAGCCAACACCCTCATCTACACCGCCACAGGCAAGAATGTGCATGTGAACAAGGGCGACGCATTCGAGTGCTACGGCCACAAGAACGGCTTCTGCAAGATTTACTACGATGGCAATGAGGTATGGGTTTCCACCCAATACACATCTCACGCCACAGCATCTTCGACGACAAAGAAGACAACAAGCTCAGGCACAGCCGCAAAGGCCAAGGGATACCACCCGGACTGGATAACAGTGCAGGGCGACGGTGTACGCCTCCGCAAGACAGCATCCATGAAGGGCGAAGTGGCAGGTTCGGTGAACAAGGGCACACAGCTCAGATGTATCGGTGCAAGCGGCAACTTCTGGCAGGTGAACTACAAGGGCGACTATCTCTATATCTCAAAAGACTTCGCCTTCTAAACAGCTGAAATGAAAAAAATCCACACACTTCTCTCCGCTGCCATCGCAATATGCCTATATGGTTGCGGCGGCAGCGGAGAGAAAAACAGCCAAGAGCAATCGGCAGACAATACAGCAGAGCAGACGGACTCTGCTGTTAGCGTTATGCCCGCCGATGCCCGCGCCAGAGTATTTGTAACAGACGGCATAGACAAGGCGAAGGCTTTTGCCGTAATCTCCAAGAAAACGCTGTCGCTCTCCGTCTATGCCGGACAGAAGGGCGACACAGTGCTTGTAGCCAGATACCCTGTGTGCATAAGCAAAAACAAGGGGCAGAAGACAGAATCGGGCGACATGAGGACTCCGGAGACAGAGGCAGACGCGCCGTTCACCATTACCGAGATAAAGGACGCCAGCACATGGAGCCATGATTTCGGCGACGGACGCGGCAGCATCCTCGCCTACGGACACTGGTTCATGCGCCTGAGCTATGGACACGGGATAGGCATACACGGCAGCACAAACAACCGCTGGTCTGTGCCGGGCAGCAACGAGGCTGTGCCGGAAGGCAAGACCCTTGGACGCGACAGCGAGGGATGCATCCGTCTGCTGGACGAGGACATAATACACTTCCACGACAATTATGCCACACTCGGCATGAATGTCTATATAAAGCACGAAGACCAAGGGCTGCTCGATTTTGAGAAGAGGGTGAAAAACATCAGGGCGGAAGGCAGACTGATTGCCGATACGCCTGACACGACAGCCCCAACCACAACGGGAAGCAACAACAAATACACATCAGGAAAGAGCAATGACTGACAAAAGAACATTACTAACGGCAGTGATGCTATTGGCAGCAACACTTTGCGTATCAGCCCAATCCGGCAAATACAGCGAGAGCGGTACTGGACGAAAGCTACTGGCGAAGACCACTGTAAAAGACCCTTCCACCAAGAAGATATTCACCGACAGACAGTTTGACAAGAAGAACCTCTTTGTGGTAATCTCCAAACAGGACAGATACCCAAGCCTCCGCGTATATGCAAAGAGTGGTGCAGACACCCTGATTGTTGCGGAATATCCCGTATGCCTCAGCAAACTGAAGGGGCAGAAGCAGAAGAAAGGCGACATGAAGACCCCTGAATCATGGCCAGGCAAGCCTTTCACCATATCGCAGATACAGGATGCAAGCACATGGCGGCACGACTTCCACGACGGCAGAGGCAACCAACTGGCTTACGGACACTGGTTCCTGAGGCTCGTAACACCGGGACATTCCGGCATCGGCATTCACGGAAGCACGGGAAACGAGTGGTCTATTCCCGGCAGTCAGATGCAGAAGCCGAGCGCAGACAGGACTGTCGGACGTGACAGCGAGGGCTGCATACGCCTGAACGACCTCGACATCATCCACTTCAAGGAGAACTACGCATATATCGGTATGCCCATAACCATCAAACCCGAAGGTATGGACTTGCTGCCTTTTGAGCAGAAAGCACTCGCAGCTGCGGAAGGGGAAGGCGCACAAAGGAACAATCCGAAACCAGCCGCACCTGTAGCAGTCCAGACTCCGGCAGCAGCCGCACCGTCATCTATGACTCCCGCTCCTGAGCCGACAGAGACTCCCATTCCCGGTCAGGTTACGCCAAACAAATACGCCAAACAGCAGATGGCGGTAAACAGGATGTACCATTTCGTGCTAATCACAAACAACGAAAGGGAGGCATTCGACAGCGAGGGACATTTCAACAAGGAGAAATTCGTGCGCATTGCGCCAAACAAGACGGAAATAGAGATACAGTCAGACAAAAAGCCTGAACTGCTGTCTGACTCTCCCCAAAACAGCTATGAGATTAAGAAAGTTGCCAAGGGCGAGTATTTGCTGAAAATCCTCAACCCTGAAACATTCTGGGCTGACGGCAACAACTACCAGATAATCCTTACGAAATAGGGAATAACGAACAACCATTCCACAAAACACCGCAGTAGCAAACTGTTCTATTCACTAAAAAAGGCTGCACCCGATAATTGTCAGGTGCAGCCTTTTTGCTGTATTGTCATGCAAGATGTTATTCGTCCTTGTCGATAGAGATAAGCTCGATGGTGAAGACGAGTGTAGAGTAAGGAGTAATCTCAGCTCCTGCCTGACGCTCGCCGTAAGCAAGCTCCTGAGGAATAACGCACTCCCACTTTGAACCTACAGGCATATTCTTCAGCACCTCTGTCCATCCCTTGATGACCTGGTCTGCGCGCATCTTTGCTGGCTCCTTGCGTTGGTAAGAAGAGTCGAACACCTTACCCTCGATGGTCTTGCCCTCATAGTTCACAGTAACCTTCGATGTGGTTTCAGGCTTTGCACCAGTACCCTCAGTGAGCACCTTGTAGTAGATGCCTGTTGTGCCGAGCTGCTTTACGCCGGACTGCTGTGCATACTTGGCGATAAAGTCCTTGCCGGCCTGGATAGTAGCCTCATACTGCTTTGCCTTGATTTTTGCAGAGAGGTTGGTGAAAGTCTCCTGTGCCTTCATCTGGTTCATAATGGTTGTGTCGCGCTTAACACCCGACATCAGACCTGCCATGAGGTTAGAAAGGGAGATGGTCTTTGTAGAGTCGTTGCCGTAAAGGTCGCTCGATACGCCTGGCACCATGCGCTGTGAGATTATCTGTCCGAACTGCACGCCGATGAGGTAGGCAGCCTTCTTCTTGTCGTCGCCAGAGCTTGCACCCTCAAAGAGACCCTTGTAGAAGTCGTCCATGTATGCGGTGTCAACGCCCTGCTGCATAAGGGCCTGTTTCATTCCCTCTGCCTGTGAGTAGCCGAAAGCGTATGCGAGGGTGTCTGCGTCTGTCTTGAGGTCAGCCTTCGGGGCTTTCTGGCCGCAAGATACTGTTACGAAAGCGATGGCAGCGAAAGCCATCAATGTAAGTTTCTTCATGTTTTGTTTATTGATTTTTTTATTGTTTGTGTCAATCACTCCTCTCCCCCTTTTACTTCACCTTAACTCCCCTTCTCACACTACCTCAATCAGCTCTACGTCGAATATCAGGGCTGCATATGGAGGAATGGATGCGCCCGCACCGTTAGCGCCGTAGCCGAGCATGTATGGGATGAAGAAGCGGTATTTTGCGCCCTCTTTCATCAGCTGCAGACCCTCTGTCCATCCGGCGATCACCTGCTGCAGACCGAACACTGCCGGCTCGCCGCGCTGTACTGAAGAGTCGAACACCGTGCCATCGGTGAGGAAGCCCTCGTAGTGGCATTTCACCTTGTCTGTAGCCTTTGGCTGCTTGCCGTTGCCCTCTTTGAGCACCTTATATTGCAGTCCGCTCTTTGTTGTTACGACGCCCTCCTTGGTAGCATTCTCAGCGAGATACTTCTCACCTTCTGCCTTTGCCACCTTGCCCTTTTCCTCGGCGAGCTTGCGGGTTTCAGCCTCCAGTTGCTGGAAATATTCGTTCACAATCTTCTGCCCATCCTTATGCGAGATTTTCAGTTCGTTGCCTTTCAACACGTCATCGATGGCTGCCGCAAAGTCAGCGGGAGAAATGCTTTTTGCCCCCATGTGGAGGAGCTGCTGGCCTATTCCGAGGCCAAGAGAATAGCTTAATTTATCCATAGTTTCTGTTTCTTTTTTCAAATCGCGCGCAAAATTACCTCTTTTGCGCATATTTAATGTGTACTAAAGCACGAAAAGTGCTGTTTTCCACATATTTTAACACCCTGATATGATATAAGGCAATGAAGTAAGAGGGGAGTTAATGTGGAGTTAAAGGGAAGTTAAAGGGAAGTTAAAGGGAAGTTAAAGGGAAGTTAAAGGGAAGTTAAAGAGGAGTTAAAGGGAAGTTAAAG
>JABUUG010000259.1 GCA_021443285.1 Bacteroidaceae bacterium | reverse complement strand
CGCCTTGTTGACTCTTGTGACGTGCTCAAGGGCTATGAAGAGATAGCCCACGATGAACACCGCAACAATTACGATAGATAAAGTTGACATGATATTATGTGTTTATAGTTTTACGAAAAGACTTTTTACTGCCTTCATTACGGCTAAAATCCCATAATTTGGGCGCAAAATTACTTTTTTTCCGCTTTTATACTTCTGCATTCCTTTGGAAATGTTACATTTGCGCGAAAAACTTTTTATTAACGACACCAAATTATGGAAATCAGCGAATACAACTTTATGGGGGATGTCAGCACATTCCTCTCCATTGACCTCGGACTGAGCAGCGGCAGGACAACTCTCGGAAGGCTGCACAACGGCGAACTGACAACAGAGGAGCTGACGCAGTTCAAATACAAGAAGGTGGTTTACAACGGCTGCTACTACTGGGACCTTCTCTATATATACCAGCAGATACTGGAAGCTCTGGAACTCTGCGCACAACGTGGAGAACAGCTGGCAAGCCTCGGCATCGACTCATGGGCTGCCGACTTCGTTTGCGTGGATAAGAACGGGAAGATGCTCGGTATGCCACACTACTACAGAGACCCGCAGAACGTGGTGGCAATGGAGGACTACTTCAAGAACGTGATGAGCCATGAGGAGTATTTCGCCAAGACCGGCCTTCAGGCAATAGACTTCAACACACTGTTCCAGCTGCACGGCAGAAGGATGAACGACGATGCAGCGCTGGCAGCCACCGACAAGATCCTCTTCATTCCGAATGCCCTGGCATGGATGCTGACGGGCGAGATGGTGTGCGAATACACAATAACCAGCACCTCGGCTCTGCTGAACGCAAAGACCAAGGACTTTGACGAGGAAGTGCTGAAAACCGTGGGACTGACAAGAGACCATTTCCCAAAGATGGTACAGCCGGGCGAAACTATCGGTATGCTCTCGGAAGATGTGAAGGCAATCACAGGCATCGGCGACGTGCCTGTCATAGCGGTGTCATGCCACGACACTGGATGCAACGTAACCGCAGTGCCTGCAATGAACAAGAACTTCGCCTTTATATGCAGCGGACTGTGGAGCCTGATGGGCATGGAGCTGACCGAGCCTATAATGACGGAAGAGGCACTGAACAACAACTTCACAAACGAGGGCGGACTGGACAACACGACTCGCTTCATCAAGAACATTGCAGGACTGTACATACTCGAAGCCTGCATAGAGGCAATGAAGAACACCACGCCCATGACCTACGAACAGTCTATAGAGGAGGCAAAGAAGGTGGAGCAGTTCAGAAGCATCATCAACGTGAACGACCCGCGCTTCTACAACCCCCAGAACATGGTAACAGCCATTCAGGAATACTGCGCCGAGACGGGACAGTTCGTGCCTGAAACCATAGGTCAGATAGCCCGCTGCATACTCGACTCCATGGCACTGTCATACAAACAGGCGGTAACCAGCCTGAAGAAAACCACAAATCAGGAGATAGAGGTGATGCACATAGTTGGCGGCGGCGCACTGAACGACTACCTGAACCAGATAACCGCCGACGCCTGCAACCTGAAGGTTGTGGCAGGTCCCGCCAACAGCACCGCATTGGGAAACATCATGGTGCAGGCTATCGCCACGGGAGAGGTGGCAAACCTTATGGGAATCCGCTATCAAATTTCCCTGCTCTCCGAGACCAAAGAATATATCCCCCGACACCCAGACCTCTGGGATGCGGCATACGATGGCTTCCTGATTCTCACAGGACAGTATGAGGGGTTGTAATATATATTAATCGAAGTTAAAGGAAAGTGGAGTTAAAGAGGAGTTAAAGGGAAGTTAAAGAGGAGTTAAAG
>JABUUG010000258.1 GCA_021443285.1 Bacteroidaceae bacterium | reverse complement strand
GCCACCTTGTAGTTTACCGCCGCGCTTACCATCCATGCGCCTACGCATGTGCCGGTCTTGTCCTTGCCAGTCTGGAAATAAGCTGATGCGTGCGCGCCGAGCGGACCGCCCTTGTATGTGAGGTGCGTGCCGAAGGTCTGCATATAGTGCGTCTTGCTGTTGCTGTTGTCGGTTGCCGACACATCCTCAACGCCCTGGTTCATGGCGAGCACAGAGGCCTGGAAGGGGGAGTTGCTGCCGCTGTAGTGATACCACAGCATCTGCATGTTCTTGTATGTGGCGATGTTGTTGTAGTATGTGCCGCCGATGGTGTTCTCCGCATTCTGGTTGAACGACACGACGCCATGCACCTGGTGCTTGCTGCCGTTGTAGCCGAACTTGAGGGCGTCGTGCGAGCGGCCGGTAACAGCCCAGTCGAGCGCACCGAAGAGCCGCTCGTCGTCGTAAGAGAGTGCCTGACGGCCTATCTGCACGAAGCATCCCTGCAGGAACTTCGCCTGCGCCCATGCCTCGTTGATGCTTACAGTGCCCTTGTTGTTCGTCTGCGACTGGTCGCCCCACACACCGGTATGCTGCGCGCTGAACTTCAGGCTGAGGAAGTTTCGCTCCCATCCGATGCCGAGGCGTGCGCGCTCGTTGATGAACATAGCCGGTTTCTCGCCCTTGTCGCGCAGTCTGCCCTGACCGTTGCGGTATTCTCCGCGCACACGGATTTGTCCGTCGATGGTGAGGTCGCCCCAATAGACCGGCTTCTTCTCCGGCTCTTTGGGGTTATCTTGGGCAGATGCGGTGGTGAGAAATGGGATAAGGAAGAAAAGGAGCAGGCATATCCAACGCAGTGGAATCGGGCATTCCTTGAATACACACTGACTCATTAAGGACGCAAGAAAGGAAAAGCCCTTCACAGGGGATAGAGTGCAGAACGAGTTGTCCTGCACGCTTGTTGTCATTCGGTTCATGGTATTATCAGTTTAGGTTATAGGTATGCACGCTGATGCCCTGCGCCGACGGCAGATAGTTGATGCCCCACCAGCACATCTGAAGGCAGCAGAAGGCGAAGACAAGAATGCAGAGGACTGCGCGTGGGGAGACGCTTTTTCTTAGGCGGAGGTGGATGTACAGCAGGTAGCAGAGCCATGTTATCGCCGCCCATGTCTCCTTCGGGTCCCATGCCCAGTAGTGTCCCCACGCCTCCTTCGCCCATATCGCCCCGAAGAGCATGCCGAAGGTCATGAAGGCTATGCCTACGGAGACGAGGTTGTCGGTCATCTCCATTTCGCGGCTGTTGTCCTTCCCTCTGCGGAACAGGAGCATATACACAGCCATGAGGAATGCCGCGCCGAGTATGGCGTAGCAGAACATATACACTATGACGTGCGGCGCAAACCACGGGCTTTGCAGTGCGGGCATCAGTGTCTTGCTGTGTATCTCCGGCTTGAAGAGGTTCACGCAGATGAACACGGTTGCCATGAGTGTGCTGAAGCCCAATATCCATTTGTATCGCCAGCGGATATAGGTGACAAGCCCCGCCAGCGGCAGGAAGAACGAGTACCAGAGCCTCGTCTCGCCCATAGTGCGCAGTGGCGGCCGCTCAAGGCTCATCCACAGTCCCACGATGAACGAGAAGAACACCGCAAGCCCGGCGGTTGTCAGCAGGCATACGGCGACAGGCTTCACCTCGCGACAGGCGAGGTATGCAGCCGCTGCCCAGCAGAGTATTGCGGCAATGGCGAAATATATGAAATGGCTCCAGTCAATCATACATTTATCTTTTTATCAATAAATTAAAGCAATATCTATTAATTGGAGTTAAAGGGGAGTTAAAGGGGAGTTAAAGGGGAGTTAAAG
>JABUUG010000257.1:1882-3183 GCA_021443285.1 Bacteroidaceae bacterium | reverse complement strand
ATCCCCCTTACCTTCACCTCTGCCACCTTCAGCGTTCCGTTCACAACGGTTAGGCGGAGGAAGCGCATCTTCAGCGGTGTAGGCAGAGGGAGGACGAGTCTTTGGGCAGCAATGGCTTCCGCCTCGTGTATGCGCTGCCATGTGCTGTTGTCTGCCGAGACCTCAAGCAAGTAATGACAGGGAGCAGCCTCTGCAAAGTCTATTTCGAGAGAGTGCATGAACAGTCCGCGCTCCGTGTCGAGAGTCCATGTCGGGGCAGTGTCGTCCTGAGAGGGCTGCCAGTATGTGGCGGCATTCCCGTCGGCGGCGAAGCCTGCGGAATGACCTGCCGATGACGATGTTGCGAATGTCGGGTTATTCAATCCAAAATCCTGCAGGTCAGCTGTTTTGCCTTTCTCATAACGTATATACGGACGGCTGACAGTCTCCCGACTCACACCCTCCACATAATCGTGGTCGCCAACAAAACTGAGTTCTATCCTTGCGGATGCCAGTCCTTCGGAGACAGCCTCTACTACAGTGGCGCCGGCATAGTATGACCGCAGGGCGATGGCAGCCTTTCCGTCGAGTATGCGTATGTCAGAAGCCTTGGAGAAGCTGATGGTCTTGCCCGTAGGGAACTCTCCCGGACCGGCGACAATGCGCAGTTCCACGTCAGGAGAGTTGGAGAGTTCGCGCCCCTCGCTGTCGAGCACACTTACTATAAGATGCACATCGTCAGTGCCATCGGTCTTTATGCCATTGGTCTTGGAGGCTGTGAGTAGTAGTCGGGCGGCAGTTCCTTCCTTCGGGAACTCCGGCGGCGGGAGCTTTGCGTATTCGTTTCTGTACCAGTACCATGACTGTTTCGGCAGCCGGAAATAATCGACGATGCCCATCTTTCCGAGGTCGTCGCCGAAGATGCTGCCGTGGTCGAAGCCGCACCATATAGCCTGCCCGCTGCGCCACGGCCTGCCCTTCCATCCCTCATCGCGGTTCAGGTCGCCCCATCCCGGTGTGTATTTGCCGGGACGGTCGGCAGTGGTGCTGCCATACTCCGAAACAACTGACGGCACAGGTGGCATCTGGAAATCGGCTATGTTTGCCCCGTCGCCGTTATATCCCGCCACATCGCCTGTAAGGTCTATGCGGTCGCTGCCCAAAGGTCGCTGTGCGCCGCCTATGGCAGCCTTCCTTGTCGGGTCGAGGGCGTGTGTCCTGTCAACCATCCGCTTCAGCAGCCGCCTCACCCCAGGCAGTGTGCGCCCATCGGTGAAGAAAGGCTCGTTGCACATGCTCCACACGAACACGGACGGGTGGTT
>JABUUG010000257.1:0-1875 GCA_021443285.1 Bacteroidaceae bacterium | reverse complement strand
GATGAGTATCATCTCCTCAAGCTGCTGCAGTGCGCTTGCCTCGAATGCTGCGGTGTCGTTGGGATTCACCGGATATGCACTGGCAGTCCACGCGCCGTCATCCTTCGGTCCGGCAGTACCCCAGAACGGCGCTTCCGACCAGAAGAGCATACCCTCGCGGTCGCAAGCCTCAACGAAGGCGGGCGAGTGCGGATAGTGTGAACCGCGTATCATGTTGAAGCCAGCCTGCTTCATCAGCTTCACATCGCGACAGGCAGCCGAGTCGGTAACGGCATCGCCCCACCCCGCCTGGTCTTGGTGGACATTAGCACCGCGGAAGTAGTAGTGTTTGCCATTGAGGAAGAAGCCCTTGTCGGCAGTCCACTCAAACCATCGGAAGCCTGTCTGCACCGACTCCTCGTCAATAACCCTGCCGTTCTGCTCAACCTGCGTGCGGACGGTGTAGAGGTTCGGCGTATCGGGCGACCATAGCAGCGGACAGTCTATCTGCGGTGTGGTGATGTCAAAAGCCGCTGTCATCGAAGGTCTGACAGTCTGCTCTTGCGATGCCTTGACCACCACTTTCCCCTTTGCGTCGGCGACGATAATGCGCACCGTTACCTTTGCGCCCTTTTTCGAGGAAGAAGAATAGCTGTTGGCAACAGCGGTCTGCACCCTGACACACGAAGTTCTGCCACCGCTCTCCTGAAGGCCGGGCGTGGTGATAGCCGTGGCGCACCAGGGTATATGCACCCTGTTCTTCTTCACGAGGCGCACATTGCGGTATATTCCGCCGCTGAACACATGCTCTCCTCCTCGCGGTGCGAGTGTCGCCTGCCAGAGGTTGTTTACCCGCACTGCCACGGTGTTGCTGCCCACTTTCGCATAAGGTGTCATGTCTATCGAGAAGCCCGTATAGCCCCCTCTGTGACTGCCCGCAAGCCTGCCGTTCACAAAGACCTCTGTCTCCTGAAACGCTCCGTCGAACTCAAGGAAGAGCCGCTTCTTCAGGTCGGCGGCGGTCAGCAGCAACCGCTTGCCATACCATCCGTAGCCCACATAGAAATCCTTCGAGAGGAAATATGGTATGCTGAAAGAATGTGGGATATTGACGCACTCGCCTTTGTCAAAGGGAGAGAAAGAATCCTGCACGATACCTTCGGATACAGTAACCGCATTCCCGCGAAGGTACATCCATTCGCGGTTGATGCCTATGCTCTCTCGCCCATCCGCACCATAAACGGGCAGAGAGGCGAGAAGGAATATGACATTTATGATTTGTTGATTTTTTCGGCACAATAGTGCCGAACACAGTGGCTCAAACATTTATACATTTATGGTTTGTTGATGTATGATTTACCTCATGACCTTCTTCGTCTGTACAGTGCCGTCGCCCATGTACTGCTTTATTATGACAATACCATTCTGCACGCTCTGCTTCTGCACGCGGCGGCCAGCCATGTCGTAGCACTCTTCGCGCAGCACTTCTGCCGGTGTGCTGTCTATCGACCTGACGGCTGTTACGCTCTCATCGAAGGTGATTCCCTTGAAGACAATGTCGTCGATGTGGAAGTTTGCCTTTGAGGCGGCGAGTCCCCAGACGAACTGCGTAGCTCCCATCTGGAACATTCCGCCATCGTCGGTGGTGGCAGTGCCAAGCTCCCAGTTCTCGCCGTCAAACGAATACTCCAGTTTGAGTGTAACCTTCTGTGTGCCAGAGACAGATGCGCGATACCATACGCTCTGTTTGCGCTCGAAAGAGAGCGGCACACTGGTGCTGTTTATCATTGCCAGAGTGCGTGCAGCGGTGGATTTATACACACGGAACTCGGTGTTTGCGCCGTTGTTATACACACTGAGGTAGTAGCCCGCCATCATGCCCTGCGTGTAGCCGCT
>JABUUG010000256.1 GCA_021443285.1 Bacteroidaceae bacterium | reverse complement strand
ACGCAAAGATATTCGTTTGTGGACACCGCGGTCTGGTGGGTTCCGCCATCTGGAACAACAGGACTTGAATAGTCACTTACATCACCTGTATCGTATGGTATACCTGTTATAATTGCAGTCCCAGTAAATGTTCCAGCAGGAATAGAAAGGGATACATTTCCGCATTTGTAAACAAATGATTCTGCAGTTACGGTGTGGTTTCCTTGTGCCAGGTTAGTAAATGTTCCTGTAGCAGAAGATTGCGAACCGCATCTATAATTTGTTGGTTGAACCAAAGCACACATTGCAGAAGACAAACCCGTTACTGCAGTAGTTGTAGTTGATGTGCTTATTACCTTATTTGTATTGTCAGTATTATTAGCAGTTCCCAAATCGCCAGCCACATATCTTGTATATGTAGTCTCAGGTTTAACAGTAGCAGATGAAACACTTAGCGCTTGGAATGCAGGAGCGTTAATTTTAATCATCTGGTGGCTCTTGAGTTGAACTGACGCGTTGTAACTGATTGATTTTATCATGTGCTGAGAAGAACTGTTAACAAAATCAAGTACGTAACCCTTTGAAAGTGTGCTTGGTAGCAAGTTTACAAAGAAAGTTGTTGATGGGTTGTTGACAGTTACGACGTCTGAAGTGCCGTATGAAGATGACACTGCCCCTGATGAGTTGAGGGTAATTGTACCACAGAGCCTCTCTGAAGGATTGTTCACAGCAAAGAATCTTACTGATGACAAACTTGCCTGGAGGGTTACTCTAACGTAAGTCGAAAGACATTTGAGTTGTACTGCAATTTGTTCTATCGAGGCAGTGTAAGCACCAAGTATAGGTTTTGCAGAACCTGAAACAGTTGCGGGAACTGTAACCTGTAGATTACCGCTGGAAAGTGTTCCTGTGGCACCGTAAAGAATGTAGAAACCGCCTTCTGTTTCCTCGGGAGCCTCGAATTTCAAAACGGCTGAGGTTGTGCCTGCTCCACTGTCAATTGTACCCTCTACTCCGTTTGGATATGCTGCTGTCCACGCTGAGTTGAAGATATAGACTTTGTCGGTTGCCTCCCAAGTGGAAGCGCCTGTGTTAGAGTCAACATTAACTTTGGTGTCTTCGCTCGTAACACAAAGTGTGTATTCAATAAGTTTTACATCCTCTTGTGGAAGGACGGGAGTTTGTGGCTGGTCGGTAATTTCGTTCTCTGAAAGGCTCTTGCTTTCCTTTGAACACGATGCTAACATTACTAATGCTGCAATCGAAAATACTATTAACTTTTTCATTTTCTTTTGTTTCTCCTTCTTAAAATTATTGAAGATCTCCGTTGATTACTCCATTGTCAAATGGGTTTTCTACTCCGGCATTCATTGGTGAGCCCGCAAAACCAGACTCTGCCGAAAGTTGCATTACTGCGAATCTCGGCTTGTTGTAGGGCCCAGAATAAGGGCCGAATTTGTTGTTGTTTTGTTCCATCTTTTTATTTCCTTTTTGATTATTTTTCACAATAAACGAATGCCCTACCCACATTTCCCTCTCGGCGATTCCTCTCATTTTGTGGTCTGAGACTTGTAACCACGCACGATTGTGGACACACAAAAACAGCCGGAACGCCGAAGCGTCCAGCTGCTAAAAACTCGTAACTCGTTGATTTACAGTAAGTTACCCCCCCCCATAGACATAAATCCATGGTCGAAAAGCTCGCCAAAGAGTTTCAAAATAGGCGTACTTTTGCCGTACTTAAGGGTAATTTGTATCATTTCCAAATTTTCGTAAAATCTTGCAAATATACAAAGAAAATTGAATTTAGCAAAAAAAAATGTTATTTTTTACATTTTATTACACCTTGCTGACCTTGTAGCATGTTATACGGTTACTTTGGGTCGGCAACGCAACGAACAGAGTG
>JABUUG010000255.1 GCA_021443285.1 Bacteroidaceae bacterium | reverse complement strand
AGCTCCATGATGTAGTCGAGCTTCTCGCGGTCGATGCCGTCTGGATCGTAGATGTAACCATCAGAGTCAGAGGCTGTAACAGGCTTAGCACCAAGCTCGATGAGCTTTTCGATAGTGTACTGTGCAACGTTACCAGAACCAGAAACAAGACAGGTCTTGCCCTTGATGTCGATGTTGCGTGTCTGCAGCATGTTGAGGAGGAAATAAACATTACCGTAACCTGTAGCTTCAGGACGGATGAGCGAGCCACCGAACTCAAGGCCCTTACCTGTGAGAACGCCTGTCCACTGGTGTGTGAGCTTCTTGTACATACCGAACATATAAGCAACCTCGCGGCCACCAACGCCGATGTCTCCTGCAGGAACGTCCTCGTCAGCACCGATGTGGCGATAGAGCTCTGTCATGAAGGCCTGGCAGAAACGCATTACCTCTGCGTCGCTCTTGCCGCGTGCAGAGAAGTCAGAACCGCCCTTTGCACCACCCATTGGCAGAGTTGTCAGAGAGTTCTTGAAAGTCTGCTCGAAAGCGAGGAACTTAAGGATAGAGAGGTTTACTGACTTATGGAAACGGATACCTCCCTTGTAAGGGCCAATCACGTTGTTGTGCTGGATGCGGTAGCCCATGTTTGTCTGAACGTTACCCTTATCGTCAACCCATGAAACGCGGAACTCCAGTACGCGGTCTGGAATGCACAGACGCTCGATGAGGTTTGCACGGTCGAATTCCGGATGCTTGTTATACTCCTCTTCTATGGTACCAAGTACCTGGCTTACTGCCTGAATGTACTCAGGCTCATTTGGGAATCTCTGCACGAGATTGTCAATAACATTTTTTGCGTTCATTGCTTTTTGTTTTAAAATGTTTGAAATAGAGATTGTTTTTGTGTAAAATTCTGGGTAATAGGTATTGTGTTATATCTGAAAATTGTGTTGGACCTATGGTATTGTGTGTTGGCTTTGTGGTGTTGTTTCTGTTAAGCCGATGCAAAAGTATGGGGTTACATGTTTATATAAACAACAAAAAGTAAGGTAATTTGAATAAAAACCTTACTTTTTGTCATAAATCAACATGGCACTTTTGCAAAGTGTCAAAAATATGTCTTTATAAATTGCAATGTGTCATATTGGAGGGCTGTGTGGTTGCAAAGTGTCAGTTGGGGTTATTTCTCCAGCCTCCACCAGTCGAGGTTGAAGAGTTTCGGACCTTTTCTGCCCTTGAAGACAAAGTAGATGTCGTGAACGCCGCTGACAGTCTGCTTTACCGGTGCGGAGAATGTGCGGAAGGCTTCCCATCCGCAGGTGTTTGTTACGGGCAGTTCGGCGATGAGTGTGCCGCCGATGCTGTCTGCGCGCATCTCTATTGTGCCTCCGCGCAGTCCCGAAGCTGCTGAATAGACAAGTGTCTTCATCTTGCCTTCGCCGAGGTCAACAGCCTGGAGCTTGATGTAGTCGCCGTTGTGTGTGTCTGTTACATACACTCCGCAGGCGGCGCATTCCTCTGTTCTCAGTCCCTTGGAGAACGCCATTGTTTCTGCCTCGACACGCTGGTACGGGCAGAGAGTGCCTATTGGCTTCACGCCCTCTTCGGTAGGCATTATCTTCGGGAGTGTGCCGTCGTCGTTCCATTTGAACTCCTCTACAGCCACCGACCGTCCGAATCCGCCGCCTTTTGGCAGTTTGCCAGTGTGGTAGAAGAAATAGTCGTGGCCCTTGAAGTGGGTGATACCGGCATGGTTGGTGAATGAATTGGTGTCGCATTTCGGCATTACGTCGCCCATGAACTTATAGCCAGTGAGGGGTTTCTTGCTGCGGGAGTAGAGGATGTGTTCGGGCATACCGCCTCCAGCATACATCAGGTAGTAGTATTTGTCGCGCTTGAGCAGATGGATAGTCTTCGA
>JABUUG010000254.1 GCA_021443285.1 Bacteroidaceae bacterium | reverse complement strand
GTGAAGAGTGAATAATGAAGAGTGAAGAGTTTGCCACCACACGGACAATTCACTGCTCAATATTCACTCTTCGCTATTAGAAACATTTAGTGATTGTAAAAACAATCTATGACCGAAGCCATATACATATTGGACGAGATATGCCTGAGAACAGACAGGTTCATAAAGGCGATGCCAAAAGAACTGCGCAAGGAATACGGGCAGTTCTTCACTGGTGTCCATACAGCAAGATTTATGGCTTCCATGTTTGACATCCATGCAGCATCTTCATGCGACACTCTCAAACTGCTTGATGCAGGGGCAGGGTCTGGCATATTGACCGCGGCTCTCGCGGAACGACTACTTAACGACACGCAATCCGTAATTTGTGCGACGTGCTATGAGACAGACCAAAACATCATACCACTGCTTGCAGAGAATCTTGAAAGCCTGAAAAAAGCCCACCCAGACAGGTTTGAGTCTGAGATTATTCGCGAAAACTACATACTTTGCAACGATAACGGCGAGAGCCATGGACTATTTGAATGCACAGGAAGAAAGGAAAGGTTCGACTTCATCATAGGCAATCCTCCATACAAGAAAATATCCGCAGATTCTCCAGAGGCAAAAGCCATGCCTCACGTTTGCCATGGCGCTCCCAACCTGTACTTCCTGTTCATGGCGATGGGAGTAAGCCAGCTGAACGAATCGGCAGAAATGGTTTACATCATTCCACGGTCATGGACTTCCGGAGCATATTTTGAGAAATTCAGGCACTACCTGTTAACTCGCACTACACTGGAACACATACATCTTTTTGAGAGCCGCGACAAGGTTTTCGAGAAGGAGTCTGTTCTGCAGGAGACTATGATTGTCAAGGTGTGCAACAAGAAAGAAATCCCTTCAGAGGTGCTGATTACGACAACACCCGACAGCAAGAACTTCTCAAACCCCACCAGAATCCAATCTCCGTATTCGGCAGTTGTGGCAGGCAGGAGGGAATACGTTTTTCTGCCCACTAACGAGAAGGAGATAGAAAACCTGCGCAGGCTGAACAATCTGCCTTACACCATGCCGGAGATTGGGATAAGGATGAAGACCGGGCTGGTGGTTGACTTCCGCAGCCGTGAATACCTGCGACAGGAAAAGGCTCCCGACACATTCCCGCTTATTTATTGCACACATATCAGGGAAGGGCATGTAAAATTCCCGGCAGGACGTGAAAACGAATATCTTGCAACCAGCAGAAAGGGGATGCTACAACCCAACAAGAACTATCTTTTCATTAAGCGTTTCACTGCCAAAGAAGAGCCAAGAAGGCTGCAATGCGGGATTTATCTGAAACGAAACATGCCGGATTACGAATATATCAGTTCGCAGAACAAAGTCAATTTCGTGGACTCCGACAAGGAAATGTCAGAATGTGCCGTTTTCGGACTTTATGTCCTGTTCAACTCCCGGCCATACGACCTTTATTACCGCATACTCAACGGTTCCACACAAGTAAACTCCACTGAGATAAACACCATGCCTGTCCCTCCAATGGACACGATAGAGCTGATGGGGAAGGAGCTGATTAAAACCAAAGATTTCAGCGAGGAAAGCTGCGACAGGATACTAAACGCCCACATCTGACCATGACAAACCTTGAAAAAGCAAAGCTGTTTCTCAAAGACATAGAAATGCCTACTGCCCAACAGTCGGAGATATGCTGCTACGTCATTTTAGCGATGGCTTCACTGAAGAAAGGCAGTCGTTGGAAAGATGCCAGAAACGAATGGATTCGCATACATGACATCATTCAGTTTGTGAGCGACAACTATGGGCGGACATACGCAGAAAACTCACGCGAGACCATTCGCAAACAGGCTTTGCACCATTTCCGCAATGCCGCTCTGATAGAAGACAACGGAAAGGCGACAAA
>JABUUG010000253.1 GCA_021443285.1 Bacteroidaceae bacterium | reverse complement strand
TTTTCTGAGAAAAGACATTCGTCTTTAACTCCTTTAACTCCCTTAACTCCTTTAACTCCAAATAAAATCTCCTTTAACTCCCTTAACTTCTATATCCTCCTACTGCTGCACGTATTTTGCGCGGTAGTTCAGTGCTGTTGTCTGCAGTTTGTTGCTGATGTTGATGTCGACATCCTGCGCGCAGTCGGCGCACATGCCGAGCGTATATACATAGATCATCGGGTTTATGGATGTGCGGACGCGCTCTGACGGTGGCAGGCTGTCGTAGAAGTCGAGGTACTGCTTGCTGTATGTGGCGTAGTCGTTGATGATGGCAAGCGCCTTCTTCTTGTCGCCGGTGCGTGCATACGCCTTTGCGAAGACTACCGCCTGGTCGCTGAATGTGCGCGGCACGACGGTTGCGGGCAGCTCTTTCTCGGCAAGTTCCACCACCTTGCGCGCCTTGTCGTTTTCGCCCTTGTCGAGCAGATGCTCCACGAGGGATGCGAGCAGACGACGGTGGCCCTGGCACATACGCATGACGGTCTCGTCGAGGTAGATGTTGCCGGCACTGAGTCCGCCGAACTTGTACTTCTTCATCACGTTGTTGTAAACCTTGTCTGAGTCGAAGTTCCTGTGGTTGACGAAGGTCGGGTCTTTCGCCTCCATCGGGTTGTCAACAGTGAGGAACGGCGTTACGCGGTTCACGAGACCCTCCTGTATGAAGTTGTCGCCGAGGTTCATATAGTTCTCTGTGCCTACTGTCGTTGCCACATAGAGCGGACGTGTCCAGTTGTGGTGGGCAATCAGTTCGAGGAGCATGAGCTCGTTCTTGTAGAGTGCGCGCTTGCCGGCGAGTGAGATTATCATGCGGTCGGGTATCTCCATGCCTTCGGGTATCATCATGCCCGACTTCCTCACGGCGTTCTTGTCTATGGTGAGGTAGAGCGTGTCGGTCGGTATGACGTGGAACTCATCGCTTGCGGGGTTCACCACCCAGTGTTCGAGAACGTTGCTCAGCTCAAACGGGTCGTCGCCAAACGCCTTGCGTGCGTTCTCCGGGTCGCTCTTGTAGAGTTCCATGACCTGCTGCTTCAGTTCCGGCTCTACGGTGATATGGTCGTTTGTGCCGGAGCAGTATTTCAGTCGCGACCATGTGATAGGCAGCGATGGCGAGTCGTATGCAGGGCGCACCATCTGGTCGATGTACCAGTCGGTGGCGAGGTACTGCAGGTTGCATACGCGGGCGTCGGTACGCTGTCCCTCCACGTCCTGGTTGTACCACAGAGGGAAGGTGTCGTTGTCGCCGTTGGTGAAGATTATCGGGTTGTTGCCTTCGGAGAGCGAGTTGAGGTAGTTCTGCCCGAAGTCGCGGCAGGTGTAGCGTCCGGAGCGGTCGTGGTCGTCCCATGTCTGCGATGCCATCTGTATAGGCACTACCAGACAGGCGAGTCCGATGACCGAGGATGCTATGGTTGCGTTCACCTTGAGCTTCTTTGCCCAGTCGATGAGTGCGAGCACACCAATGCCGCACCACATGGCGTAGGCATAGAACGAACCGGCATAGGCGTAGTCGCGCTCACGCGGCTGCTGCGGTGTCTGGTTGAGGTAGAGCACTATGGCAAGACCTGTCATGAAGAAGAGGAAGCACACCACCCAGAACTGCTGTATGCCGCGCTTGCCGCGGTAAGCCTGCCAGAAGAGTCCGATGAGTCCGAGCAGAAGCGGCAGGCAGTAGAAGGCGTTGCGGCCCTTGTTGTCAGCCAGTTCGGCGGGCAGGTTCTTCGTTGCCTCGCCCCATGGCAGTAGCTCGTCTATGAAGGAGATGCCCGTTATCCAGTTGCCGTGCTCTATCTCGCCGTTGCCCTGTATGTCGTTCTGGCGTCCGGCGAAGTTCCACATGAAGTAGCGCCAGTACATGAAGTT
>JABUUG010000252.1 GCA_021443285.1 Bacteroidaceae bacterium | reverse complement strand
GCAGGGAGGTTGCAACGGGTGTTCACCTCGTCGTACATATTGAGCGGAGCGTTCTGTGAATAGCGTAGGTTCTCTTCTGTGTATGTCTTGTAAACGCCCTTTGCGAGAGCCTCTTCATCGCAGAAACCAGTCCATACCTGCTGGCCCTTCTCTCCGTGGATAATGGCGGTACCGGTATCCTGGCAGAGAGGCAGCTTTCCCTTGCACGCCACCTCTGCATTGCGGAGGAAGGTAAGTGCTACATACTTGTCGTTCTCAGAGGCTTCTGGGTCGCTGAGAATCTTTGCAACCTGCTCGTTGTGTTCACGGCGGAGCAGGAAAGAAACATCGCGGAATGCCTGGTTAGACATCATGGTCAGAGCTTCCGGAGAAACCTTCAGAATCTTGTGACCTTCGAACTCACTTACACTGACACCTTCCTTTGAGAGGAGGTAATACTCAGTGTTGTCTTCTCCGAGCTGGAACATCGGAGCGTACTTGAAATCAGGTGTTGCCATAATATTATTTACGATTTAAGGATTTACGATTTAGCTATTGGGGAGTATTTTATTATTTACTATTTAATTATTTCTTGCTCTGGCAAGCGTCAAAGCCGAGTCCAATTTACCGTTGAAACTATTTAGAAATCTTATATCTATCAGAAATACCTAAATTGTCCAATAAACAAATAGCTTTCAATGGCTAAATAGTAAATAGTCAGATAGTAAATTATTTGATGTTATCCACAAACCGGAACAGGCGGTTCCAGCGTATGCCGGAGAAGCCGCCACGGTCGGGGTCAGAAGAGAACCAGATAAAGATTGGTTTGCCGACTATGTGGTCTTCAGGCACAAATCCCCAGAAGCGGGAGTCTGCGGAGTTATGGCGGTTGTCTCCCATCATCCAGTAGTAGTCCATCTGGAAGGTATAAGACCTTGACTCTTTACCATTAATATATATCTTGTTGTTCCTTACCTCCAGGTCATTTCCCTCATAGTTCTTGATGCAGCGCTCATAAATAGCGATGTTGCCCATATCAAGGTTTATGCTCTCACCCTTCTTTGGAATCCATATCGGACCGTAGTTGTCGCACGACCATCCTGTGTACATATTGTGTGGGTAGAGGCTGTATGACGGTGTGTTCTCCGGGTGTAGGGCTATGCTCTTGCAAATGTCCTTCCTCGACTTCAGCACCTCCACAGTCCTTTTTGTCATAGGCATGAAGCCATTCGCGTTCCAGCAGTCGATGTCCTCTTTTGTTATGCCGTACTCCTTGCAGAAGTCTTCGTCAAGGACATCGCCCAGCAGTCGCAGGTTGGGATTGGCGAGAACGAGGCTGTATGTGAACTGTACTTCGTCCGGCTGCTTGTTCTTTTTACCGTCAAGGTAAATCTCCCTGTCTTTGATTTGCAGTGTCTGTCCGGGCAGTCCCACACACCTCTTCACGTAGTTCTCACGACGGTCAACGGGGCGTGAGTCAATAGAACCGAACTCCTGCGGATTCTGTTCCACAATCTTGTGTCCGAGGTTGTATATCTTTTGGTAGAGGTCGCGCTGCCCCTGCGGATTAATGTTAGAATAGTCTTCGTCCGACTGGAACTGCTGGAGTCCGCAGGTCATGCAGAGGGTGTAGAAATCCTGTGCCTGATAGCGCAGGTCGGTTACGATAGTGTCGCCAGAGGGATAGTTGAACACCACTATGTCGTTCAGCTGAACTGTACCCAAACCTTTCGACCGCTTGTATGGCCACTGCGGCCACTCTATATACGACTTGGTGTTTATGACAGCCAGGGTGTTCTGGGTGAGCGGCATGGTGAGCGGAGTGTTCGGAGTGCGAGGCCCGTAGCTTACCTTTGAAACGAAGAGATAGTCGACCGTCAGCAGGGATTTTTCCAACGACGATGACGGGATGACATAGTTCTGGAAGAA
>JABUUG010000251.1 GCA_021443285.1 Bacteroidaceae bacterium | reverse complement strand
CTTTTTCTTGAATTGGGTAAACAGTGTTTACCTTTTTTTGAATAAGCAAGTGGTCAAAATTATGTGGCAGTGCTGACCTATATATGCCACTTTCCAGTACTTTTGATATAAAGTACTGCAGTACTTCATTAGGATTACTGCAGTAATCGGGCATAAAGTACTGGAGTACTTGTGCCCAAGTACTGGTGTAAACCATATACCGGGGATGTGGATAAGCGGAGAAGGAGGGGTGTAAAGAAGACGCTGAGGGATATTATTCGGCGGAGGGAGGCAACTGCGCGGAGGGAGGTGCGGGTTACATGAACTTCTTCAGGAATCTGCCGATGTGGTTGTCCTGTATCTTTTTGGGCAGCTTGTTCCAGATTTGCTGTTTGTCTTTGGAGCTGAGTGCGGACGACTTGAAGCAGTAGCATATGTAGCCGTATTCGCTGAGGTGGTTGTCGATGATGTCCTGCGCGGTAGTGTGGTCGTCAGTGTCCGCCTTCACCCATTCCTTATAGAACGATGTGCCGCTGAGGGAGTAGTAGCCGTTGTGGACATGGAGCTCTGCCAGCTCGCCCGGCACGAAGGGGATCTCTATCCATGCGGAGCAGATGGTGCCGTCCATCATGATGGCGTTCACCTTGCCCCATGTGATGTCCTTGAGGTCGCAGACGTAGAGGAACCCGTTGTTCTCCACGCGCACATCATCGTGCTTGTCGTCGGCGAAGGTGAAGTTGTCGTTTGCCTTGTAGATGTAGTAGCCCACATCCCACAGCTCGTCGTCTTTTTTGCCAGCGAGTGTGAAATTGCCCTTGATGCCGAAGTCTTTGGCGTTCTTCAGCAGTTCGTCAACAGCCTCCTTGTTCAGTTGGGGCTTGGGCGCGGGTTCTGGTGTCGCCTTGTACCATGGCAGGTTGTTGAAGGTGGAGTTTTGGGGGTTCTTCAGCAGTTGCTCAAGGGCTTCTGTGTTCAGCCCGCCGTTTGGTGAGAATGTCGGTGCGGCGGCGTGCCATTCCGGATTGCCTTTGGCTGACAGTAGTTTTTCCTGTGCTTTCCGTATAGCTTTTATCATCCCGTACTGGCGGCTTTGCATCAGATAATCCTTGTCCCAATGCTCTGGTATTTTTATGCTACCCGCCAGTGCGTCGAGTACCGTCTTTGCCGTTGCAATCTCTGCCTGTGTGCCGTTGTTCGCAATATCCTCGACAGCCATGAATGCCCCGACCATGATTGCCTCGTTCATGCCGTCTTTCTCCGCCTTCTCCTGATAGAAGAGCATACGACGCTGTCGGTCGGTCAGTGTGTTGCTTTTCTCTAACTGGTATTTCTCGCCCTGCAGCCGCTCCTGGCTCAGGTCTGATGAGCCGCTGATTACATAGATGTTGCCCTCGCAGGCGGACTTCTTCGCCTCGCTCTGCTGTCTCCATTCTATTGCAAAGACATCGCGCTTGTTTGTCGCGGTGTTCTTCTTGCGCACCACGATAAGGTTGTACGACTTGTCTGCGCCTATCAGCACGGGAGGCTCGTTCTCGTGGGGCTTTGAGTAGAACACGAAGGCGGTGCCGTTCATGCGTTGTCCGGCGTCCGCCATGTGTGCGAACTCCGCTCCCGCCATGTCTTTGTGGTATGCTTCGGTGAACTTTTGCAGCATGTCGTTCCATTTGTCGCCGTCGGCCACTGTGAACGAGTATTGTATGACGGCCCAGAGGTTTTCGGTGTTGATGGTTTCGGAGGATGTGGTCTTCACGCCTTTCTGACTGAGGAAGTCATGAAGGGCTGCGGAGAGGTGTTCCGTCTGTGCCATTGCCCCAACAGCGGAGAGCAGGGCTGCGATTGTGAGAATGAGGTGTTTCATAGTTTATGAGGGATTGGTTTGTTTATAATTTAAGGGAGTTAAAGGAGTTAAAGGAGTTAAAGGAGTTAAAGGAGTTAAAGGAGTTAAG
>JABUUG010000250.1 GCA_021443285.1 Bacteroidaceae bacterium | reverse complement strand
GTTACCACCCCCCTTTAACTCCACAATAACTACACTTCACTCCCATTTATAGAACCCACCTAAATGGCATCTTTAGATATGCCAAGAGGCATCCTTAGTTGGAAGGAGTGTGTTCCCGGCACCTTTTCGCCCGCAGATTTGACAAAATAGTATCGGCCGGCAACTCCTGTTGATTATGGAGTTAAAGGAGTTGGTAACCACCTCGAAGTTTGTTCATGACAACCGGCATGCCGTGGAGATACAAAATAAAACGGGGCGGTGGGGAAGCCGGATGTCTATACTGTCGTTCCTAAGATTGAAACGAGCTTTTCGATGTCCGTGTAAGAAAGCGATGCGTAGCCGATGCGTATGCCCACCTCGCCTGTGGGGAGGGTGAATACCGGGGCGGCGACGTAGTTCTTCGCAAGGCGGGCGGTGAGATCGCCGGCTGTGATGCGCAGCTGTGGCAGCGTTACCCACACCGCCAGTCCGCCGGTGGGATTGCAGAAGCGCACCTTGTCGCCGAGAGTGGCAAGGAGCTTGCAGAGGTGGTTCTTCTTCCTGACATACAGCTTTGTGGATTCCTTGAGGTGTCTGCGCAGTGCGCCCTGCTCTATGAGGTCGAGTATCGCCTGCTCCATGCTGTTGTCGCCCTGCATATCGATGAGGCTGCGCAGCTCGCCGACCTTCCTTATCGCGGCTTCGGAGGCAGCCATCATGCCGATGCGTATCGCGGGGGCGAGGAGCTTGCTGAAGGAGCCGATGTATATGGCGTAGTCGGGTGGCAGCTGGGTGTAGAGCGGCGACAGGAGCGGACCGCTGAAATGGAACTCGCAGCCGTAGTCGTCCTCCACGACATAGAACTGGTACATGCGCACGAGCCTGACGAGCTGCTGGCGGCGGCGGGCGGAGAGTGTTACGGTGGTGGGGAACTGGTGGCGCGGCGTGAGGTAGATGGCGTTGATGCAGGTGTGGCGCATTATCTGCTCTATGTCATCGACTATGATGCCGTGCTCATCCACATCTACGGGTATAATCTTCAGCCCCGCCTGAAGGAATGTGTCATAGGCGCGGGGGTAGCCGGGATTCTCCATGATAATGGTGTCGCCGGGCTGCAGCAGCGCGTGCGAGATGAGGTAGAGCGCCATCTGGCTGCCGCGCGTGATGCATATATTGTCCGGCGAGACGGTGAGGCTGCGGCTTAGGTTGAGCATCTTCGCCACCGCCTCGCGGAAACGCTGGTGGCCGTAGGGCTGCGTGTAGCCCAGCATCTGCCAGCGTGCCGCCCTGTTGAACAGCTGGCGGTAGGCACGCGAGAGTTCGGCGAAAGGCACGATGGTGGTGTCGGGCAGTCCGTCGTCGATGGTGAGCAGGGTCCGGGGGGCAGGCTCTGCGGAGCTGTCGGGGATGACAGGAGGCTCTGCGACAAACATCCCGATGCGGGGCTTATTGACAATGCTGCCTTTACGCAGGAGATATGAAATGGCAGAGACAACCGTCTTGCGGCTGACATCCAGATGCTCCGCCATCTCGCGACTGCCGGGCAGCGCATCGCCAGGCCGCAGTCCGCCCCTGTCGATAATCGCCTGTATGGTGTTGGCGACCTGCATATAGAGGGGTACCGACCTGTCGGCGGTATCTATCTGAATATCAAATGACCATGGACGCAACATAATATCATTTACGATTTACGATTTAGCTATTTGTTGAAATTTGGTGATTTTATTATTTTGCAATTTGCTCAATTTTCACTCTCTTATGAATATCTTCTTGTGAATACCTAAATAGTACAATTACTAAAGGCAATATCTATTAATTGGAGTTAAGGGAGTTAAGGAAGTTAAAGGAGTTAAAGACGAATGACTTTTTATCTGACAACTGCTTGAGCACAAACCATATAGCTAATGTCTTTAACTCCCTTAACTCCTTTAACTCCTTTAACTCCTTTAACTCCTTTAACTCCT
>JABUUG010000024.1 GCA_021443285.1 Bacteroidaceae bacterium | reverse complement strand
GATGCTTTGCGATGATGAGTGTTCCGATACCTATGAACATTATTGTGGCGGAGATGATGATTGACTTCTTGTATGAGTCAATCATTTTTTTGTGATAGGCGTATTCATAGGTGCATCCTTCGGTGATGAATATTGTGTAGTCATCTCCTTGTCCGAAGATGAATGTTGCGAGTATGATGTTGACAATATTGAACTGTATGTTTGCTATTCCCATTATTCCGAGTATCCATATCCAGCTTATTGCCATGGGGAGGAATGAGATGAGTGCGAGTTCTATGGACTGGAATGATAAGGTGAGGAAGAGAAAAACTATGAGTGCGCAGGCGTATCCGATGTAGTTGAAGTTGTCGGAGAGTGCTCTTGTTGCTGCGCTGCTGAGACTTTTGACATGGAAGGCGAATGTGTTGTCTTTGGGCTTGGTTGGGGTGGAGTTTATGGTTTGAGCTATATTCCAGGCTGCCGGGGTGTCGAGATAGGGGGGGGGGCAGTCACAGCTGCGGGAAATTGTTTTATTGGAAGCCGACGCTTCAGACACGGTGGCAGTGGTATGGAGGTATGTTATGACGCGATAAGATTTGTTGATGGTGTCAATGCTGAGGAATGGGTTGTTTATGAGGGTGAGGGGTGAGAAATATGTGTATTCTTTTATGGGATAGGTGGACGTAAGTATGTTATGGAATTGGTTGAATGCATCGGGTGAGAATCCGTTTTGTGTGGATATGGTATTTAGTTGATGTATGAGTTTATGGGAGTTTTTTTTAATGAATGCCTGCCATTTTTGTATGCGCTGCTGCTGTTGACGCTTGGAGGGGAGGAACTGTAGTGTGGTGAGGGCGCATTGTGATGTGACCGCGCTTGTGGTGAGATTGTTGATATTTTTCTGATTTAGATTAAGTGCTTGTTGGATTGTTTTTCCTTCTGCTACGATATAGATGGCATTGTTGTTGGTGGGATTGTTGGATGTGATGTTTTGGAAGGCTTGTATATCGGCTTTTTGCTGGTCGGTCATGTAGTTGATATGGCTGATGTCTGCATCGAAACCTGTGAGTGTGCTGTAATATGCAAAGATGGGTGTGAGGATGAGCAATAGTGCTATGATTTTCTTGTTATTGGACACGGTAGTGGGAAGGGCGGAGGTTCCGGGGGAGGGGAGGGTTATTTTATCCGAAGCAGAGTCTTCAGACGCGGGGGGAGGAATTGAGGGTGCGTGTTTTTTTATAAGATGCGGGAGGAAAATGATGGTGAAGATGAGTGTGCCAACGAGTAGGAATGCGCTGAAGATACCTAGGTCGCGTAGGGCTGTGGCTTGTAGTGGGAGGAGTGCGATAAAGGCTCCTACGGTTGTGATGTTTCCTATTACGAGCGGTGTGATAACTTCCCGCAGTGCCTGTCGTTGTGTGTGTGTGTGTGCTGTGTGTGCAATGAGGTGGAGTGGATAATTGACGGCAAGTCCGATGATAATGCTTGATATGCCGATGACGATTAGTGAGGGTCTTTGGCTGAGGACTGCAAGTGCTGCTATGGCGAAGAGGCTACCCCATGCTACTGACAGGAGTATAAGTAGTATATTTCTTGTACTACGAAGGTGGATGTATAGCAGTAGGACTATGAGTGCTATTGCAATGACGGCAGCGAGTGTGCTGTCGGCTTTTATTTGCTTTGCGTTTTCAACAGCTATTGAGGGGCCTCCGATGAAATGTATATTGACATTGGTAGTACTGAGTTGGACGGTGTCTGCAACGCTTTGCAACAGGTTCATGAGACGGGTGTTGTTTTTCGTCTCGTTGTTTCCGAAAGGGGAGTCCATCATGACGATGGCTCTTGACATATCTGGTGTAAAGATTGCTCCTTGGTATATCTCGACTTTGCTGTGTGTGTGCTGTTTTAGTCTTGCGAGGACTGGCTGGAAGAGGTTGAGGGGGTCTATTGCGAGATGGTCAGCGACTGGTCCAGACATTGTCATTTGTAGCATGGCTTTGTCTTCTTGTATCTGCCTGCTGATGAAGTCTTTATTGCTGAGCAGACTGTCTATTCTCTGGTAATCGGATGATGTGAGGAAATAGGGTATGTTGGCATAGACAAATTCTGTCATTTGGGTGATTTCCTCTGTGTTGAACTCTGTTACGAGGTTGTGCACTATGTGTGCAGTGTCTTTCTGCTGAAGGGTGTCCTTGAATTTTTCGATAGCGAGGAGTATGGCATCGTAGTCTTTACATGCAGGGGCGTTGTTTTGAAAAATAGCGAGTATCTTGTTTGCGCCAGAGGTGTCTTGATATACAGCGAGTGCTTTTTGCTGCTGTTCATTTAGTGGCAGGAATGCGGTGATATCTTCGTTAAGATTTATCCTGAGTGCAAGACATAAAAGGAGCAGGGTTATTGCAATGAGCGATAATCCTCCGGCATATTTGTTCCTTGAAATTAAATCGAATATTTTTAGTATGTAATGCACTTAATGTTTCTTTAGGAGGTTGTTATTCTTCAACCATTGAATAAATGCTGGTTTCCATTGCCTGCATTCTTCTGTACCTTTAGTTTCTGATGCCCCAAAGCCATGGCCTCCAGTTTGGTATTGTATATAGAGGTGCGGCTGTTTTTTTGCGGAGAGCGCGGAATCGAGAAGTTCGGAGTTGTGGCAGTGGACTATGGGGTCATCCTTGCAGTTAACGAGGAAAACTGGTGGACAATTGTTGGGCACATGCTTCTCAAGTGAGAGGAGATTGGTAAGATATTCGTTGTTTTTTTTGTTTTCTCCCAGTAGTCCTCGACGTGATCGTTTGTGTGTACAGTCGTCTGTGAATGAGACGACAGGGTATATTATTGCGAGGAAATCCGGGCGTTCCTGAAAGGGGAACAGTTCTGCGGAGGACATGGCGAGATGTCCTCCTGCGGAGAACCCCATTGCTCCTATGGCATTGGGGTTTATACCAAACTCTTTTGACTTATCTCGAACGACTTTCAGCGCCTGTCTCAAATCGTCCTGTGCATCTGGATACCTATTGCCTCGAAAAAATATTCTGTAGTGGAAAATGAACGCAGGAACGGTGGCTGTACGATAGTTGAGCACAAACGCCGATATTCCCTGTGAGTTGAGCCATTTTGCGACAAGATGGCCTTCTGTTTCCATGTCATGCCAGAAATAACTGCCTCCTGGACAAACAATTACAGCTGTGTTGTTGGTGCCTGATATGATGTATGGATATAGTTCTACGCAGTTCCTCTTCTGACTTTCTCCTTTGTAGGGGAGTGATAATTTAGGTATGGTGGCTCTGTCGTTTGAGGGATAGTCCCAGATATTTATCTGCGAAGAGACGCAGACGGGGATGAAATAGAGTATGGTTATGAGTATATACTGCATTATATTTTTTCCATTTCGTTGCATAGTTCGGCATAGCGTTGTCTGTAATATTTGCGGAAACGATTGCTTTCCTCCCGTATGGTCAACATGCCTGCCTCTTCCCTATGTATATATGGGATTCTGCGGTCTATGTCAAGACAGATGGTTTGTCGCCTCATATACACACCGTTCTTGGGAAGTACCTTCCCTGCGCCATATAGTACAAGAGGGAGTACATCTATACCCAGTTCTTTGGCGATATGGAACGCGCCTTTGTGAAAACGCCCTATTGAACAGTCTGTAGAGCGCGTGCCTTCTGGGAAGATAGAAATACAGTATCCTCGCTCTACAAGCGACTTTATTTTGGGCAGGAGTTGGTCTATTCCTTCTGATGCAGGAAGGTATTCTGCATTTCTGATAACATATCCGAAGAATGGGCTTTTCCATACCCAGTCGTTGGTAAGGAACACTATTTTACTGGTAAGACCCATTTGCAGAATCAGATCGAGGTGGCTCTGGTGATTGCATATTATAACGGCAGGCTTCGTAAAATCCTCGCAATGCTTATTGCGAATAATAACCTTGCTGCAGAATATCTGCAATACAGCTGTGGCAAACCTTGCAGAAATGTGTAGTATTTTGTGGACAGGCAGAGTTCCTTTTTTTAAACATTTCACCGCTGCTGTGTACGGCGTGATAACGAGCAATGCCCCGACAAGATAAACAATAAGCGAGACTATTGTGAAAAGCGCAATGTAAAGAACACGATATATGGCGCAAGGCAGACCATACACCACTGCAAGCATACAGAGGAATGTATTGAGGATGGTGATACGGGTAAAGTCAGGAATTGGCCTGAAATGCGAAACCCGCTCATTTCTTGGGGGATAATAGACTTTTACATCAACTGGTATGATGTCCACGCCATGCCATGATGAGAAAACGAGGAGTTCAAGTTCTGCCTCATAGCGTGATGTTAGCAAGGACAGCCCCTTAAGTCTGTGGAGAGGATAAAGCCTGAAACCCGTCTGTGTATCAGCGAGATAGTGAAATGTCTGCACACAGAACCAGAAGTTGCTGAATGCGTTGGCAAACTTGCTACCGCCCGATCTGTCCGCACCTTCAAGCATTCTTTGCCCCATGATGATGCTGTGTGGATGCTTTACATTTGCCTCTATCAACAGCGGAATGTCTTCTGGGAAGTGCTGCCCATCTGCGTCAAGTGTTATGGCGTAAGCAAATCCCATCTCAACAGCTTTTCTGAAACCATGTTTCAGTGCAGCCCCTTTGCCTTCGTTACGTTCTCTATCTATAATCGTTATACCTGCAGTGTGGTGGAGTAGGGTAGGGGTATTGTCGGTGCTGCCATCGTTCACAACTATCACGTCAGCACACTGCTTCTGCGTACGCTCTATGACATCTACTACGGTCTTGCCGTTGTTATACGTTGGTATAATCACGCAAATGCCTCTCTGTTGCATCACTTGTCGGCTACTAATCATCTACGGCTGATTGGCTGTTGTCTGTAGTTCAAAGCTATATTTTATATTGCGGCTACCGAAGTATGTCTTTTCTTTCCCCTCTTGCATAAGTTTCAAGATTGCTCGGAGGTCTTTTTTCAATATACGCTTGATATACCATTTGTTCAATTTCCCCATAAGAGTATGAAATGTTACTTTGTCTTTAACCTCATGATATGTGAAATCCATAAGAGACAGTCCGAACTCATTTACGATGCTTGCATTGACAGTATTGTCTCCGTCTCTTAACATTATAAGTATTCCGCTGAGATAAGCTTTGGACATCTCAATAATCAAATCATACCTCACGCTCTCGCCATTATTCTGAGGATATGTCGCCTGTGCCTTAGAACTGGCAGCGATAATGAATGAGAAAAAAAAAGAAATTATGAGTCGCATTAATTCTTAATCAGTAACTCTATCAGTGTAGAATCTCCGTTCTTTTCATGCAGCTCCACTTTCGTTACCTTAGCAATCTGCCTGTTGTAGTGCAGTACAATTTTTGTGAACATCTGCTTTATGTCTTTCTTCAGCGGAACAAGAGTGGCGAGATACATCTGGTCTTTTTGCATTACTGTTGTCTTGAACGACTTTCTGTCTGTCAAGCATTTACCCAGTAGAGTGTTCATCATTATACGGGTTATCTCTTTGAACATTCTGCTCTCGTTTATATCTATAACGTCCTTACGACCACCTTTCTCTATGCTCACTTTATTGCCATCCAGAGTGAATGTGTAAGAATATGGCGTTGTATATTGCCACTTCAGCAAGTCGGGTTGCTTCAGCTGCATATTGCCCTTTGACACCATTTTGTCGCCAAGAATCTTTAGCGACTTCGTCTGTATAAAGTCGCACTTCATGCTTTTTATAGTCGCAGCAGCTGTGCTTATCTCGCTTATGGCTTTTTCCTGATTAATCTGTTGGCCGTAAATAAACATTGCATACAGGCAGATGGTCAATGTTATAAATATGCGTTTCATAATCATAGAGGTTTTGATACGATTACACATCCCAAAACTATCAGTAGTGCGCCTAACCATCTGAGGGCATTTACCTCCTCATTGAATATCCAGGCAGCTGCCACCAGTCCGAAAACGTAGCTCAGGCTCACCAGCGGGTATGCCATACTCAGTGGATAATGCTTTATGATATACATCCACAGCAGACTCGCTGCCCCAAAACTTATTCCTGACAAAGCAAAATGCCAGTTCAGAAGCACTGATTTCCAGAATTCAAATGTCCAGCTGAACGACGACATTCTTGTCAGGGCAATCTTAAGGAATACCTGCCCCGATGTCAGGACAATGCTCTGCAGTAAGGCTAAGGAAAATAAGGATACACTCGTCATATCGCCGGCACCGCTATATACTATTATCAATATGCCACTGTTGTTTGAGGCTTTTGCTCTGCAAAAACCGCAACCGCCAGTTCTTTAATCTCCGTTCTTCATTATAACCATGCTTTTCGAGTATAGATCAAACGGAATCTTCATCCCCGCAATACCCATTATCTCTCTGAAACCCTCAGGAAAATAGTCATGAACACCAACAAGCACCGTCTTCGCCTTGCCTTCTGAAATCAGACGGTTAGCATCCCTGATAGCCCATTGCAGCGAATCTTCACCATGCGAGTAGGTTATGTTATAGCCATGGCAACCAAGTCTAATGGCAAGCATACCTGCTATCGTGTTATGCGTACTCTGCATAAACAGAGTAGGACTTATTCCGTCTTCACCCTCTTCGCACAGATGGCGGAGTATCTTCTCGCCCGCTTCAAGCATTCCGTATCTTGTGGCAATTACTATTGCATCTGGCTTGTCAATGCCGGCTGAGTCCAATGCCTTATATGATGTCAGCATTGCAGCCTTTGTCATTATGTCCATCCTCCGCTGTTGTATGGCAGGAATGTACTGCTTCAGTTCAGAAAAATCATAGCCACAGCCATATTCCGTCGCATTTGTTTTATCGGATGACTTCCATATTATCGTATGTTCGCCAACACTTTTTCCCTCTTCTATAAAATGTATATCAAGTGGACATTCTTCCTTCGTCAGAAGTAGAGAAGAATCATTCCCGCCAAAACCAAAAGCATTGCAAAGCACATTACAAACCTCGTTCTCTTCTCCATCCTCTCTTACTGCCCCAGTTGCCGTGTTCAAAGTGTCATCTCCGTAATCAGCTTTAGCAGCTTTCATGATATGAAACGAATTGAAGGATTTACTCTCTCTTACGTCTTCTTCCCCCCTAAACAGGGTTTCTTGCCGCACAAAGGGGATAATGCAGGCTTCATCCATCATCTCCCAACCGAGATTGGCGGGAATAAAGCCATCCCTCATTGCTATCAGACAGATAACAGTCTCTATGCTGCCCGATGCTGATGTGGTATGCCCGGTAAAGCCCTTCGTGCTTGACACTTTCGGAAGGTTCCCCCCAAATAATCTCCGCATTGCTGCCGATTCGCTTTTGTCATTGTCAGGAGTTCCCGTACCATGTGCGCTAACATAGTCAATTGCATTTACCTCTATACCAGACATTTCCAAGGCATCCTTCATGGCAAGATATGCCCCCTCCCCGTTATCTGAAGAGGCAGTCTGGTGGAAAGCATCACATCTGTTCCCCCATCCAGCTACATATCCCCAAATGCTCGCACCGCGGCACACAGCATCATCACTGCGCTCCATCACAATGTATGCAGCGCCTTCACCAAGATTCAGCCCCCCCCTGTTAACATCAAAAGGACGGCAATGCTCATTGTCAAGTATATGAAGGCTGTTGAAACCATTCAGATGAAATAGCGACAATGCCTCCGTTCCACCGGCAAACACCATGTCTGCTTCACCAGTAAGAAGCATTCTCGCACCTAAAATTATAGCATTCAACGCAGAAGAGCAGGCGGTTGAGATAGTCGTCTGCTCACAACTTAAACCACACAAGTACGCTATCCAGCCGGTGCTGTTTGAATTTTCATGACAGGCAAACATCCGTGCCTTGTCCTCATCCAAAAACATGTCCTGGAAATAACGTTCTGTCAAATCCATGCCGCCAACTGTTGTCGCCGATACAAAGGCAATACGTTTTTCCGACAAAATCCTCTGAGAAACACCAGCATCTTTCATCGCTTCGCGAAGAGCAACAGCAGCAACAAGCTCTGTCCTGCTGTATTCCTCACCATCGCCAAGCTCCAAATGACACTTCAGTTCTGCGTCAGAAAGTTTAATTTCACCCACAGGCATATCAAGGCCTGAGTTTAGGTGCCTGACACTCCCCACACCGCTTCTCACCCTCTTCAGCGAGTCAGCGACACTGTCCACATCATTGCCAATGGCGCATATTATGCCACATCCAGAGATTGCTATGCCTTTAGTCATAAGGAACTTGCGTGCGGAAAGCTACGAATTCTTCTTGGCGTTCTCCTTTACATACTTCGCTATATTCTCGATGCTCGTAAACACTTTACGACCCTCTGCGGCATTCAACATTCTTATACCGTAATTACGCTCCAGTAGCACAATAATCTCAAGCGCATCTATCGAGTCAAGGCCTAAACCTCCTTCACCGAACAGCGGCATCTTCTCGTTTATGTCATCCGCACAGATATCCTCAAGATTAAGGCACTTTATAATCCCCTCCTTCAATTCCTGTATCAGTTTTTCCATAACAAATACCATTCATCATTATTCCTCACTGTTATTTATTCCCTCCTCCATAAACATCAGCTGGGCATTCTTCTGCTCCTTCAGAAACAGAGAAACCCTTTCCGCCTTGTCACGAGTTATTGCGACACGACCACTCCTCGTATATTGAAGAACACATTTGTGCTTGGCAAGACCCTTATACAGCTCAACTATTGCATTCGACGAGGTGCATACATGAACCGTTATGTAAGTCTCGTTAACCTCAAGCATACGAGCTGCGGAGTGCCTTATCAATCGAGAGATTTCCGGCACATTCATCACCTTCGGAGCCGAAAGTTTGAACAACGCAACCTCACTCGTAAATATCTCAGCGTCAAGATAAAAGTCCGCCTTTATCACATCTACCTTCTTCTCTATCTGCTTCACAATCTTATCTACCTGCACAGCATCACTAAATATCGTCACCGTGTATTTGTGAACATTCGGAATCCCTGAAGGCGACACGTTCAGACTCTCTATATTAACCTGCAAACGAGTGAACACAGCAGTTATCTGATTCAATATACCAACAACATTCTCTGAGTATATCAGTATCGTATATAATTTCTTCTCCATCTTTTATTATTAATCCTTACTCTCCAGCATCATTTCGCTCACAGAAGCACCAGGCGCCACCATCGGCATCACATCGTCCTCCTCCCTTATCACAGCCTCAAGCATAAACGGCCCCTCCGTTCCTATCATCTCCTCCACAGCCGACCGTAGTTCCTCCCGTTTCCACACACGCCGATAAGGTATCCCGTATGCCTTACATATATCACCATAATTCGGATTTAGCATATGCGTAAACGCATAGCGCTTCTCAAAGAACATGTTCTGCCACTGACGCACATTACCAAGAAAATTATTGTTCAGCAGGATCATCTTTACAGGACATTTGTGCTCCATGATCGTCCCAAATTCCTGTATCACCATCTGCAAACCACCGTCGCCCATAAACACACATACAGGACGCCCATGCTCAGCAAAAGTCGCCCCAATTGCAGCAGGCAGACCGTACCCCATCGTCCCAAGCCCCCCGCTGGTAATTATAGAACGCCTCGTAAGGTATCGTGAATAGCGAGTCGCAAACAACTGGTTCTGACCGACATCCGTCACAGTTACCCCCATACCGTTTGTCACCTCTGACACCACATGTGCAACCTCACCCATAAGAAGCGGACCATCCGTAGGGTGAATCGCCCTCTCTATAACCCTACTGCGTTCCGTCTCCGCCAAAGGCTTGAAGCTCTCTATCCACTCCGTGTGAGCCCGTTTCCTTATCAGTTCCGTCAGAGCAGGCAGAGACTCCTTGCAGTCCGCCACAATCGCAATGTCCGCCTTAACATTCTTGTCTATCTCCGCATTGTCGATGTCCAGATGTATAACCTTCGCTTGCTTCAGGTAAGTTTTCAGATTACCCGTTACACGGTCAGAAAAACGCATTCCTATCGCTATTACGACATCCGCCTCCTGCTGTTTCAGGTTCGGAGCAAGATTCCCATGCATACCAAGCATACCCATGTTCAGTCGATGCTCACTTGAAAGAGCAGACAGCCCCAGCATCGTCCTGCCCGCAGGTATATCTCCCTTCTCAAGAAAACACAAAAGCTCAGCATTGGCATTTCCCAATTCCACGCCCTGCCCGACAAGTGCGAACGGTCTCTCTGCGTTATTTATAAGCTCGGCAGCAGCCAAAAGGTTCTCTCTCTTTGCCTGAGGAAAAGCAATGTAACTACGCACAAAATTCACCGGTTTCGGCACATACTCAGCATGCTCCGTCTGAACATTCTTCGGCAAATCTATTACAACAGGGCCAGGTCTGCCAGCCCGGGCAAGATAATACGCCTTACTTATCAAAGAAGGAATATCCACAGCACGACGCACCTGACATACCCATTTACATATCGGCTGCGCGACCGTTATAAGGTCAACCTCCTGAAAAGCATCAGTCCCAAGAACACCAATACCCACCTGACCAGCTATAACCACTATCGGAGTTGAGTCTATCATCGCGTCAGCAATACCCGTCAGGGTGTTCGTCACACCAGGACCGCTCGTAACAATCACAGTCCCCACACCACCACTCACACGAGCATATCCTTGCGCTGCATGTACTGCACCTTGCTCATGCCTAACCAATATGTGTTCAAAACACTTTCTCGCGCCACGTGTATAGTCATAAAGCGCATCATAAACGGGCATAATCGAGCCACCTGGGTACCCGAATATCGTACTGACACCCTCCGCCTTCAGCGATTCCATCAGTATCTCTGCGCCACTCATCATTCCTTTCTCCATCATATCATTTTTCATTTATTGCAATATCTATTAATTATGGAGTTAAAGGAGTTAAAGAAGTTAAAGAAGTTAAAGACATTACCTATGTGGTTTAATTATGGAGTTAAAGGAGTTAAAGGAGTTAAAGGAGT
>JABUUG010000249.1 GCA_021443285.1 Bacteroidaceae bacterium | reverse complement strand
ATCGTGGTGCGCGACCGCAACCACCCGTCAATCATCATGTGGAGCATCGGCAACGAGGTGCTTGAGCAGTGGAGCGATGCCAGCGCGGACACCCTCTCGCTGGAGCAGGCGAACATGATTCTCAACGCCGGACACGACGCATCGACGCTGGCAAAGGACGGCGAGATGAGCATCAACTCCATCCTCGCGAAGAACCTCTCCGACATAATAAAGAACAACGACCAAGGCACCGGCCGCCTCATCACTGCGGGCTGCAACGAGCCAGACCCTAACAACCACCTCTTCAAGAGCGGCGGCATGGACCTCATAGGCTTCAACTACCACCACCAGTGGGTGCGCGATGTGCCGAAGAACTTCCCCGGCAAGCCCTTCATCTTCTCAGAGAGCGTGTCGGCATTGCAGACAACAGGCTTCTACTCTATGCCTTCCGACAAGGTGTCGAGAGCACCGAAGGAGTGGTGGATGGCCTATTCCGACCCTTCATACAAGTGTTCGGCATACGACAATATGCACGCCCCATGGAGCTCTACCCACGAGGCGACATGGGATGTGGTGAAGCACAACGACTTCGTCTGCGGACAGTTCATCTGGACCGGATGGGACTACATCGGCGAGCCGACCCCCTACTCATACCCCGCCCACTCTTCTTATTTCGGCATCATCGACCTTGCGGGCTTCCCGAAGGACTCCTACTACCTCTATCAGAGCGAATGGACGAACAAGGATGTGCTGCACCTCTTCCCGCACTGGAACTGGGTAGAGGGTCAGGACATAGACCTCTGGTGCTACTACAACAACGCCGACGAGGTGGAACTCTTCATCAACGGCAAGAGCCAGGGCACACGCAAGAAGACCGACAACCGCCCGGCACTGAAGCCAGAGCATACAAACCGCGACGTGTTCAAGGGTTCAGGAAACTTCGACGGCTCTATCCTCAACACACCTTATCATGTGGGATGGCGCGTGAAATACACTCCGGGCGAGGTGAAGGTTGTCGCCAAGAAGGACGGAAAGGCTGTGCGCGAACAGGTCATCAAGACCGCCGCCTCACCATACTCCATACGCCTGACATCCAACCGCCAGACGCTGAAGGCAGACGGAACGAGCATGGCATTCGTAACAGTGGAGGTGGTCGATAAGGACGGAAACCTCTGCCCGTTGGCAGAAGACCAGATATTCTTCGATGTCAAGGGCGGCGCAAAGATTGCTGGTGTGGATAACGGCAGCCAATACACACTTGAGCGTTTCAAGGACGACAAGCGCAAGGCGTTCTTCGGCAAGTGTCTCGTAGTGTTGCAGAACGACGGTTCATCAACACCTGTTACCCTCACAGCCAAAAGCCCGATGCTGAAATCGGCATCACTGACCATCGGCTTTTAAGGAACAGAGACTACTGACTCATGACCAAACACCTTATTCCCATACTGGTTTTGATTGTTACGCTGTGTTCCTGCGGCGGAAACAAGTCGGCTGCCACAGACTCTGTCACAGACAGTGTGGCTCTCGTGGGCCCGACATTCTCGGAGGACAGTGCCTACGCCTATTGCGCAGCACAGTGTGCCTTCGGTCCGCGCACGATGAACTCCCCCGCCCATGAGCAGTGCAAGGAGTGGATAGCCGCCACCTTCCGCCGCTTTGGCATGGACGTCATCATGCAGACAGCCACACTGAACGGCTACGACGGCACACCGCTGAAGGCGACCAACATCATCGCGCAGTATAACCCCGCAGCAGAGAAACGCATTCTTTTCTGCGCCCACTGGGACGCACGGCCATGGGCAGACAACGACCCCATAGAGGCGAACCACAAGACTCCCATAGATGCTGCCAACGACGGCGCATCGGGTGTGGCAGTGATGCTCGAACTGGCGCGACTGCTGCAAAAGGATTCTCTCGATTACGGCGTTGATTTCATCTGCTTCGATGCCGAAGACTGGGGTACGCCGCAG
>JABUUG010000248.1 GCA_021443285.1 Bacteroidaceae bacterium | reverse complement strand
CACTCCCCCCAGTTACCACCCCCCAATAACTACACTTCACTCCCATTTATAGAACCCACCCAAATAGTAAATAAAACTATGAAATCCCACATAAGGAATATCCTTCAGGACATGCTGCCACTCGTTGACCTCGATGCAGACTTCCTCTTTACCGAACTCGACTCTCTCGGAGTTACCACAATCCTCATGACGCTCTCAGCCGAGTACGGAATTGAACTGACAGCAAACGATGCAACCCCCAAGAACCTGAAAAACCTTGACAACATTGTTGCAATGGTCAAGAACAAGCTAAGCCCCCAATAGCACACAGGCGTCATGCCCAAACTGGAAGACTACATAGAAAACCATGCACGGCTTACCCCCGACAAAAAAGCCATAGTATGCAATGGCTCTTCCATTTCATACTGCGAGCTTTGGAAGAAAATACAGTCTATACCCTCTATACATTCTGTACCCTCTATAGGGGGCAGGCGGGCTTACATCTGGAGAGTCACGCAGACCATCGACTCCCTCATCGCCTACTTCGCCACACATCTGGCCGGCATGCTTGCAGTGCCACTGGAACACGACCTCCCAGACGAAGACTTCAACAGAATCCGCACATTACTGACCAACAGTGAGCCCCTCGGTTCATCCGTCCCCCCTATCCGCGATAGCAAACTATTCTTGCTATGGCAAGCGGCAAAAGCCGATTACACTCTTCATTCTTCACTCTTCGTTATCCGTCCCCCCTATCCCCCTATAGAGGGAGGCGGCGACATACTCTTCACCACCGGCACAACAGGGCAATCGAAAGGCGTGATGGTAAGCAGCAGTGCAATACTCGCCAACGCTGAAAATCTCGTTGAAGCGCACCAATACACCCCCGACCTCACATTCATCGTCTGCGGACCGCTGAACCACATAGGCAGTCTCAGCAAGATATGGGCAGCAGTCATGGCAGGATGTACCATACACATCCTCCCCGGCATGAAGGACCTGCCGATGTTCTTTCAGGCAGTCAATGACGCCCCAGGCAAAACTGCAACATTCCTTGTGCCTGCAAGCATCAGCATACTGCTGCAGGTCGCAACCAAGCAGCTGCGCGACTGCGCACACAAAATAGACTTCATAGAGACAGGGGCTGCACCCATTTCCCAGAACAACATGCAGAAGCTCTGCGCACTCCTGCCAAACGCCCGCCTGTACAACACCTATGCCTCAACAGAAACAGGCATCATAGCCACACACAACTACAACACATCCCCTGAAGACTGCATCGCCGGTTGCCTCGGCAAAACCATGAAGCACGCCAGGCTCGCCATCACACCCGATGGATTCATCTCATGCAGCGGCAGGACAATAATGAGCGGCTATTTGCCTTCTACACATTCTACATCCCCCTGCCCCCTAGAGGGGGGCTTGGGGGCTTCCATAATCACGCACGACAAGGCATACCTCGACTCCCAAGGCAGGCTGCACCTCACCGGCAGGGAGGACGACATCATCAACACGGGAGGCTATAAGGTAAACCCCACCGAGGTTGAGGACTGCGCAAAGAACTTCCCCTCAGTACACGACTGCATCTGCATACCATCCCCACACCCCGTACTCGGAACAGCCCTGCGACTACTCATACAGACCACCGGCAACACCCCCCTTGACATCAAATCACTCGCACGCCACCTATCCGACCATCTTGAGAAGCACAAAGTCCCTCAACTATACACCCAAGTAGATAGCATAAAACGCACATACAACGGCAAGCTCAACCGGAAACACTATACCGAAGACATCGGGAAAAACATCCCCCATACAACAGACAAAAACATTTCGGGCTAACAAGCACTACCACTTGTTAGCCCGAATTCCTTTATATGTACGGGCATATATACGACAATACCGGAGCTAACGGCACATATCCCAGTACTTTTATGCCAAAGTACTGCAGTAATCCATGCCAAGTACTGGAG
>JABUUG010000247.1 GCA_021443285.1 Bacteroidaceae bacterium | reverse complement strand
GTCCAGAATGGTTTAAGGATGCCAAGTTCGGCATTTGGGCGCACTGGGGGCCGCAGTGCCTTGCGGAAGACGGCGACTGGTATGCCCGTTTCATGTATTTCGCCGGCACCGGGCAGTATAACTATCATGTGGCAAACTTCGGCAATCCGGGCACTTACGGACTGAAGGAGATGTGCCGCGACTGGAAGGAAGAGAAATGGGACCCGGAGGCTCTCGTGAAACTATACCATGAGGCCGGTGCGCGCTACTTCATGACCCTCGGTCAGCACCACGACAACTTCGACCTCTGGCAGTCGCCCTACCAGCCATGGAACTCTGTGAACATGGGGCCAAAGAAGGACATCGTGAAGGGTTGGAGCGATGCCTGCAAGAAGTACGGACTGCCTCTCGGCGTTTCCATGCATGGCAGCCACGCATGGACATGGCTCGAAGGATCGCAGTCGTACGACGGAAACCTCAAAAAGGAGGACGGCACGGGGAAATGGTGGGAAGGCTACGACCCGCAAGACCTCTATGCACAGAACCACCGCCCAGCTGCCCACAAAAGCCATCGCCACATTCGCCATAAGCAAGGCTGGTGAGAACGATGGCGCATGGCACGGCGTGGAGTTCACCATTGAGGAAGAGCAGGACGTCTATCTTGGTTTTCAGGCAGACCTGAAGAATGGTGCCTCTGCACAGGAGTTTCGCGTAAAGGAGGTGCGACTGATAAAGACAGAGACTACCGACCCGACAGGCATAACTCCAGTGGCCACCCCCGTTTCTTCAAAGGAGAAACAGTGCTACGACCTTCTCGGACGCCCGGTAAACGGCAGTACGCACAAGGGCGTTATCATTTCCGACGGAAAGAAGTTGATAAAGAAATAAAACGCTACAGGTGGGTTCTATAAATGGGAGTTAACAGAAGTTGCCTACAGCACTGACAGCCTGAAACTGCGCTATGTTGGCGTTCACCTCCGCCAGACTCCCGTACCCGCCCGCAGCCTTTATCGCCATCGCGTCAAACTCTATCCCCATCTGCTTTGCCATCTCCGTGGCCTCGCTCGACGGCTTGACCAAAGCCGTGAATATCGCAGCCAGCTGCGTGCTCACCTCTGCCGTGTTGCCCGACACCCCAGTAAGCGTCGCGAACGCAGCCATGAGCTCGTCGATGCTCACACCCAGTGTCGCCGCGTTTCCCGTTACTCTCGGCAATGCCGCTGCCAGCTGCTCAAAGCTCGTTACACCGTTTTTCGCCGTCATCTGTATCTTGTCCTGTATCTCCCCCGCAGCGCTCCAGTCCATCGCGTAGTTCTTGCCAAGACCCTCGGCATTCACGGTCGTCTCGTGTATGACCTGCTTGCCGTTTACGACTACGTTTATCTTGTATGTTACATTCTTATCCATAAAAATTGTTAATTTCTTTGGTGTTTCACTCCTTGTTCATAACTTTGCAGCATGGGAAACAAGATATTTGCTGCAATACACATTATAGCCTTATGGGCTTTTATAATCTACATTATCGTAGGTATGTGGGACTCTTTCTCATTGCTCGGAATCGCTGTCCTTATCGTCGGAGCAATGGCTTGTAGTGGAATTTTATATGCCGCTTTATGTAAACCTGATAGTGGGTTGCCGTGGCTAAGACGCCATTAATATCCACCCTGCGCCTCGAGCGACAACCTGTCCGTCGCTATTGAGGCGGATTTCCCTACACCCCCGCATCCGTAACGTCAGTTGCGGATTTTTTTCATTTCATACCGTACCGCTTCATCGCCCTTTCCATACGCGCCAGCGCCTCAGACCGTGTCAGCACCTCCGCTTCACCGCCCCCACGCGGTTGCACCGCCATGTGGGGGGCATCCCGCTCCCAAGGGAACTCCATTATGTCCCCGGCTCTCAGCTTCTTCTTCGACCACGGCTGCAAGCTGCAAAGGCACTCCATCCGCACCCTCTCCCACTCGCCTCGCTCCC
>JABUUG010000246.1 GCA_021443285.1 Bacteroidaceae bacterium | reverse complement strand
CGCAGCTGTCTGCCCTGCGGTCCGTAGAATCCTCCGCAGGCGATGGTCATGCCGCGCAGCATATCGCCCTGTGCTATGGTGTCGAGCAGTTCGGCGTTGTTGTCGATGACGTACGGATGGCCTTTCAGTGGCGACCAGTCCATGTGCTGCATGAACAGTTTCTCGCAGTTGAGGTCGCACACCTCGTTGCGCCCGGCGTAGTAGTTCAGCAGTCCGTCGAAACCGATGCTCTTTGCCGATGCGATGTATGTGCCCACTGGAGTTTCGGGCTGCAGACCGCCGCAGGTGCCTATTCGCACGAGGGTGAGCTGTGTGTGCTGCGGCTTTATCTCGCGGGTGGTGAAGTCGATGTTCTTCAGCGCGTCAAGCTCGGTGAGGACGATGTCGATGTTGTCGCACCCGATGCCTGTTGACTGCACCGATATGCGCTTGCCCTTGTATGTGCCGGTAATTGTCCGGAACTCGCGGCTTTCCACTTCACACTCCTTTGTGTCAAAGAAGTTGGCTACGGTGCTTACACGGCCCGGGTCGCCCACAAGGATTACTTTGTCAGCCAGCTGCTCTGGCTTGAGGTGCAGATGGAATGCTGAACCGTCTGCATTGATGATGAGTTCTGATGGAGGGATGGGCATGGGGACATTTATGATTTAAAGATTTATGATTTATGATTCGTTGATTTATGATTCGTTGATTTAAGAATAAGCCTTGCTCTATGCGTTGCAAAGTTACGGGTAATTATGCGGAAACCGCTTGCCTGCCGCTGAAAAAACTGAGAAAAAGACTGAAATTTTATTTTAACACCCCTGAAACACCATTGTAGCAAACACCCATTTCCTTTGCAGCGGTTTAACAAACAAACCGTTGTAAAAAGATGAAAAGAAAGTATTTGTTATTTGCCATCGCACTGATTGCGATGTGCCAGCCGGCCAAGGTGCAGGCGCAGGAAGATTCAAAGAGTGGCGGCACGCCAGTAATATTGCAGGTGAAGGACTTCACGCTGAAGCCTGTTGCTGTGGGTATGATGAGTGTCTATGGAGACTTCCAGAAAGGCAGCCAGCCGAAGTATGGCTTCAACCTCGACCGCAGTTACATCGGACTTGAGGCAACATTAGGCAAGGAGTGGCTCGTCAAGTTCGTCACCGACATAGGCAAAAGCTCCGCAGTGGACGACTACCAGCGCATCGTATATATAAAGAATGCGTTCGTCCAGTGGAACCACAAGGCGGTCAGTCTGCGCGCAGGTCTTATCAGCACGAATGTGTTAAGCACACAGGAGAAGTTCTGGGGGCGCAGATATGTGCTGAGGTCGTTTCAGGACGAGTATAAGTTTGCTCCGACCGCTGACCTTGGTATAGGTTTTGAATGGCGGATGTCAAAAGTCGTGTCGCTCGACGTCATCATCGTCAATGGCGAGGGCTACAAGAAGGTGCAGATAGAGCGTGGCTTCCTCTATGGACTGGGACTGACTGTGAAGCCCGTCAGCGGACTCACCCTGCGCGTCTATGGCGACCTTAACCAGCGTCCCGACGATGGCAGACCGCAGAAGACGCTCAACGCCATGGCTGGCTATAAGAACAAGGCGTTCAGCATAGCGGCAGAAGGCAACTTCTCCTTCACCCAGAACAACAATGACGACCAGAACCTGAGCGGTCTGTCGGTGTATGGCTCGGCAAAGGCGGGCAAATGCGACGTCTTTGCGCGCTACGACATGCTCACCTCTAAGAATGACTGGAACAAAGCGAAGGACGGCAATATGGTGCTGCTCGGCGTGGAGATACCTATAATAAAATATATAAAGATTGCGCCCAACGCGAAGGTCTGGCTGCCATCCGACGACAAGAAGCCGACATTCTCAGCAAATGTGAATCTGCAGTTCTCGTTGTGAGACAATATATGAAGTGGAGTTAAAGTGGAGTTAAAGTGGAGTTAAAGTGGAGTTAAAGTGACATTACCTT
>JABUUG010000245.1 GCA_021443285.1 Bacteroidaceae bacterium | reverse complement strand
GGACCGCCCATGCCGCCACCGGGACCGCCCATGCCACCGCCGGGTCTGCCCATGCCGCCACCGGGTCTGCCCATGCCGCCACCAGGGCCACCCATACCACCGCCGGGACCGCCCATACCACCTTGCGGAAAGCCGGAAGGAGCAGAGCCTGTGGGAGCCTTCATCTTTGTGAAATCCATTTCTTTTGGGGCAACGGCAATGTTATAAACGCCATTCTTATTCCGCTTTGTCCCGAACATGGAAAGAGGCAAGGTGCAGGTGTAGAACATCCTGCCGTCAACATACGACACGGTAACATCCTCTGCCGAAAGCAAACGCTCGTCGTTATCTACAAAAAACGATGCGAAGCTGTCTCCGGGCTTCAATGGCGTAACCGTCTCTGGTATGGGCTTCATGGAGAACTCCATTGGTGGACGTTGCTCCTCCGTTGGGGGGTCTTTGCGTTCGCCCTGTGGAGGGTTCATGTTCTGTGGCATTTTGTCTTTCAGGAAGTTCTGCACAAATCCCTGGAGTACAGGGAATGCCACCGAATACTTCTCCTTCTTCTTTCCTGTCAGGTCTATGTATGCCTTCAGACCAGATGTCTGCGACTGCATCATCAGATGAGGTGAAAGAATCTCCAACTGCAGCGTAATTTTCTCTGCGTCGACGTGAGTGGCGTAGGCAAACTGTTTGTCTTCGCTCATCTGCCAGTTTTCCTGTGGTAAGAGCCTGACGGGTGTTGTTGCAAATACCTGAATAGCTAAATGGAAGCTAAAGAGTGTGAATAAGATTCTTTTTGTCATGGTTATTGTGATTGAGTCTTTTTTCTATGCAGGGGATTAACTTAGGCTGATTTGAGCCGGTATGTCCTTCAAGTTAAGCACTGCTTATTTCGGCAGATACTGAAAAATGCCGCAAAGCTGCGACATTTTCCAGATTATCCGTTATTTGTTGGATTATCAATTCTTCTTGACAACGTGGATTGAAACCTTGATGTAAGGTGTTGCGCCACCGCCGTTCACGCCCTTGAACACATCGTAGCGTATTTCGTAACCGCCGGGAACTGCGCTGTATGTGCAATCGTCGGTGATGCTCTTTGTCCATGCATCGACGTCGATGTTCTCCTTTACCCACAGCCATGTCTCGTATGTGTATTCGTCGCCGGCACTCAGGTTCTCAAGGTTTGAGACGGTAACCACCAGATTCTCCTCCGATACGCGGAAGGCGCCGCTTGTAAGGCTGTTGCCCTGCTTGATGGCTGCATCCACAGGATAGCAGTCGAAGACAGACTCATGGAATACCACGCCACCGGTTATAGTGGTGCAGATTACAACACAATAAGTGATGCCATTGTGCGTAACTGTCCTCTTTGTATATTCGTATGAACCAGACAAGTCATAGCTATCTGCCGGCACATCGAGCGGTTTGCCCAAATTAACAGGTGCATCGACTGTAATGTATTTTGTTGTGGCTTTATTGCTATGGTATGTCTCAACAGGAACGGTCTCCGCATAGCCTGTGTTTATAGGATAGCAGTCGATGACTTCCTCATGTTTCGCTCCGTTTGCGCCGGGGCTGTAGAACCACTCCGTAATCAGGCGGTATGTTATTCCGTCGCAGACAATGTCTCTCTGCTTGTAAACATAGTCGTCGTGGTCAGCAGGCACAGCCTTGTGCGCTCCGAGGTTTACCGGTACTGTTGCGATATACGAATCCGTCGGGCGGCCGAGCGAAGACCAGTGGCACTCCACCTGTATCGTTTCCGGATAAACAACAGATGCTATCGGCTTGTATTCGCCGTTGAAGCGAATCAGGAAGTCGTCCGCCTCGCAAAACCACTCTTTCTTGATGTCGGTGGGAATCGTTACCGAGAAGTCGAGTGTTTCAGCCGCGCGCGACTGATTAAGGGCCTTCTGTGCAGACACGGTGAGCATCGTGCCGTTGTCGTAAGAGAAGACAAGACCGCTTTTCTGCGCTTCTGCC
>JABUUG010000244.1 GCA_021443285.1 Bacteroidaceae bacterium | reverse complement strand
ACAGCCTCTGCCATTGCCTTCGTTATATTCACATTGCTCTATATGCCATGTTTCGCCACTATTACTGCCATCGGCAGGGAAACAGGCAAATGGAAATGGGCTTTCTTCTCCGCGCTCTATTCCACAACTGTCGCATGGATAATAGCGGTAATTGGTTACAATGTGGCACAATATTTCTATGGATAAAGATAGGTTCCTGTCAAGTCTGTTTGGAGACTTGTTAAGACCCCTTATTTCTCCGTATTTGGGGATTGCACTATCGTCAAGACCATCAGGTATATGGCTGACATGACATCTATTATCTGCCACAGATCGCGACCTATCGCGAACTGGCGAAGTATTCCTGTTTGGTAACTTATAGAACCCACCTTTAACGTTACTTAACTCCACTCCCCCTTCCACTCCTAATTCTTTTGCACGAATGTGTTCAGTGAGTGGGGTGCGAGTGTTATGCTTATTTGTTTGCTGCCGACCTGTGCTGTGATGTTTTTCTCTTCACCGCTAAGGTTTCCTGCCACGACCACATACTTCTTTTCCGGTGTCATCGCCACAAGCACAGGGGTGCGGTTGTTGCCGGCGGGCTGGTACGAGAGGATTGCCGCTCCCTCACCGATGAACTGGCTGTAATGGCGGTAGGCATACCACTCAGGCCTGTATTCGTATGTGTTGTCTTTGGAGTTCACTCTTACAAGGGCGTTCTGCTTCCATCCCCACGCGCTCTCCCCGTTGTCGCAAAGTATGAGGTTCCAGTTGTTGTATTCCGAACAGCCGTTGCCAAGGTAGTGGTTTATGAGGTTGAATGTGTGCTCCGCTGCATTCCAGTCCATCGATCCGTTTCCACATTCGCTTTCCGATGATATGTATCTGTAGTCTGGATATTCAGCCCTTATCCTTTGGAGTATCTGCGCACCCTCCCATTGGAAGCCTATGCCCTTGATGTTCTGCGGCATACGCTTGTCGCTGAGTATTTGCTTCACATGGTCGTAACGGTTGGTGTTGAATGTGCCCAGACAAAGCTCCACATCGGGGTGCTGCTTTTTCAGTGCGGGTGCAAGATACTCCATATTGAACCGTATCGTCCCTTCTGCTGTCCATGGGCATCCTGGGTATGGGGTATAGCTGTACGCCTCGTTCTGATACATTACCATGGTGATGTCCACCCCCTGCTGCCTGTAAAGGCTGATGAAACGGCAGAACTGGTCTGCATAGCACAGAAGGTAGCGGGCATCCTGTATGAAGAAATCCTGTACGGCAAGCCGGCGCGGAAAGATGTTTTTGTCGGGGTTCACCTGCTCGTTGCGCGAGCGGTCGTCATCGCCGAAGAGCAGATAGTCGCGTTTGGAGTCCAAATCGTTGTATGGGCTGCTCTGCACGGCGTAGTGGTGGTTTATCTTCATCCATGCCGGCGGACTCCATGGCGACACCCAGAAGGTCATGTTATGGTTGAACCTCTGTGCCGCGTGTATGTATGGGATGATGGTTATCTTATCATGGTCGATATTGAAATACTTGTTGCTGAAATCGCCATCCACCTCGCTGCAAGAGTACCATGACAAGGCGTAGTCGTTGGCATTCATGGATATGCGCCCCATGGAAAAGCGCAGCTCGCCGTCGGGAGAGAATGTGCGGGAGAGTATCTCGTCCTGCTGTTCGCGTGTAAGTAGGCAGAGGGCTTTCCAGTCCTGCTCGTTGAATGTGGTCCCCCAGCGGCGAAAGGTGGTGATAGGATTTGCCGGCGAATCAGACGAGCCTGCACGCTCCCGTTTGTACGTAGCCCTGACCACCTGCCTTTTCTGCCAACTTGCATCAGCGGTGGTCTGATAGTGGATAAAGTCCTGCGCCTTGCAGGTGATGGCCGTAATGGATAAAGACAATACGATTAAAACTTTTCTCATAATGATTATCGGTGGGTTAAACTTCGCGTATTTCATAGGTGCAAAGGTGTTATTTTTTTAGGAGATAGCGGATAGATGGAGCAAGAATGTGGAA
>JABUUG010000243.1 GCA_021443285.1 Bacteroidaceae bacterium | reverse complement strand
CCACTCCACAGAGATGGACGCCGAGAACTCCATACGCCACCCGAACAAGATTGTTCCAAAGACCTCCACCCTTGCCCTCACAGCCAACGGCAAGACTCCCGTCATCGCCGACAAGCTCCCGGCAATGAGCTTCAAGGTGTACAAGGTAAAATAATCTTTGGGAAGTTAGAGGAAGTTATGCGCCTACGGCGCGGAAGTAATTGAGGAGTCAAAGGAGTTAAGGGAGTTAAAAGGAGTCAAAGACAAATGACTTTTTATCTGATAACTAACTGAACAACCGCAAACAAGTAATGTCTTTAACTCCCTTAACTCCTCTTTAACTCCACATTAACTCCCCTTCAATCAAAACTACATTTCACACTTTTTTATAAACCCAAAAACTATGAGAAAATTCATTTTTTCAGTGATGGCAGTGGCTGCCATCACATTCAGCTCTTGCGCAAACAAGACTGACAAAGCAGAAGGTGCAGACTCTGCACAGGTTGAAGTTGCTGATTCAGCTGCCGACGTAGCCGCAGTTGTTGAGACTCCGGAAGGAGCAGTTGAGAAGATGAAGGCAAGCCTTGAGTCAGGCGACGCCGAGACCGTTACCGCCACCATCGAGGCCGCAAAGCAGAAGATGGCACAGCTCGTGAACGAGGGCAAGGAAGACGAACTGAAGGCTTATGCCCAGAAGATCAAGGACTTCGTAACAGAAAACCAGGAGACTCTCAAGGCTACAGGCAACGAGACCCTCAACAAAGTACTCAGCGGTGTTGAGTCGCTGAACGTTGACAATATTGTTGACACCGCCAAAGGGTGGGCTGCCAACGTAGGCGACGCTGCCACAGCCGTGAAGAACGAGGCTGAAGGCGCAGTTGCCAATGGCGAGGCTGCCGTTGAGCAGGGCAAAGAAGACCTGAAGGCTAAGGGCAACGAGGCTGTAGAAGAGGCTAAGGCTGCCGCCAACCAGAAGGTTGAAGACGCCAAGGAAGCTGCCAACAAGAAGGTAGAGGAAGGCGTGAAGAAGGCCGAAGACGCTGCAAAAGAGGAAGTGAACAAGGGCATAGGTAACGCCAAGAAGGCACTCGGACTCTAATTTTTATCAATGGGGTCTGATAATGGAGGTTTCCGTTAACAGACCCCATTTTTCTTTGTCCAATGATCAAGAACCTTATATTCGATTTCGGCGGCATCCTTGTCAATCTCGACAAGGATGTGTGTTCGCGTGCATTCAATGCGATAAACGCCGGGGAAGTGGCTCGATATGTGGATTACTGCATACAGGAAGACCTGTTCCACGAGCTGGAGATAGGCAGAATCAGCGTGCCGCAGTTCTGCGATGAGGTGCGCAAGAAAGCGCCGCTGTGCAAGGCGTCCGATGCGGAAATCGTAGCCGCATGGGCATCGCTCCTCACGGGAGTGCCTACCCACAGGCTGGAGAGGCTCCTCGACCTGAAACGCCGCTACAGGCTCTTCCTGCTGTCGAACACCAACGAGATACACTGGCGGCTCGCCGAAGAGGAGTATTTCCGCCAGATAGAAGGCAAGACCGTGAGCGACTATTTCGAGGACTGCTGCCTCTCCCACAAGCTCGGCATGATAAAGCCCGGCAAGGAGATATTCCTGCATCTGCTCGACAAAAACGGCATCAACGCCGACGAAACTCTTTTCATAGACGACTCTCCGAAGAACTGCCAGGGCGCAGAGTCTGTCGGCATCCACGCCTTCCACTCGCCAAACGGAGAATGGGAGCAAACCAACTGCTTCTGAGAAACGTTTGAAAAAACCAATTTATAGGACACACCGTAATGAAGGCGAAAAACAGACAATGGCGAGCCTGATCAATAAATGTTTATCAAGAAATCGGGCGATACGGGGCAAAAAGCGGCTGAATGTTTTTGCATGAAGAGGGAAAGACAATACCTTTGCACCCGCTTAATCGCAGAGCATGGCTCCGTAGCTCAACTGAATAGAGCATCTGACTACGGATCAGAAGGTTACAGGTTT
>JABUUG010000242.1 GCA_021443285.1 Bacteroidaceae bacterium | reverse complement strand
GACGAATGTCCAGTAGGAGCAATCTCTGAAGGCGACAAGTATTCTATTAATCCTGATGAGTGCACAGAGTGCGGCACATGTGCTGACGCTTGTCCATCAGAGGCCATCAGCCTTCCTTAATGGTATTCAACAACCAGAAACCATCTAATAAGGCGGTCTGTCAGAAATGACAGCCGCCTTATTTCGTTTCCATAAAAAAGCTCCGTTACACTTTTCACTGCAGCTACAGCGTAAACTGGTCGTCCTTCACCTCGACAAGCTGCATGTTCTTGTCATAGAACTCATACTGGAGGAAACCGAGTTTCTGCGATGGCACGACATTCACGCCGAAGCCATATCGCATCTTCCAGCGCATCTTCAAGCTCCACAATCCCTTGGTTATGTAGGCATAGACATACGGGTGTACATACACATGAATCCGCTTCATGCCAGCCTGGTTCACCAGCTTGTCTATCATCCGCTCTATCTGCTCAACGAAAAGTATTGAAGAGCGTACCGTCCCCTTGCCCAGACAGGTAGGACACGTCTCGTCGACCACTATATCAGTGGCGGGCCTTACCCGTTGCCGCGTTATCTGCATCAGACCGAACTTGCTCAGTGGCAACACATTGTGGCGGGCACGGTCGCGCTGCATGTTCTTGCACATCCGCTCGTAGAGCAGCTGGCGGTCTTCGGCAAGGTGCATATCTATGAAGTCGATGATGATGATGCCGCCCATATCCCTCAGGCGGAACTGGCGCGCAAGCTCGTCGGCAGCCCCGAGGTTCACCTCTAAGGCGTTGGCCTCCTGGCCGTTTTCAGCGCGGGTGCGCACGCCGCTGTTCACATCCACGACATGCATCGCCTCCGTATGCTCTATGATGAGGTATGCCCCATGCTTGAAGTTCACTATCTTCCCGAAGCTCGACTTTATCTGTTTCGTTACATCGAACGCATCGAAAATCGGAAGGTTTCCGGTGTATTTCTTTACTACTGCTATTCTTTCGGGGGCAATCTGTGCCACATACTGCCTCACCTCCTCCAGCACTGTTGCGTCGTTTATGTGAATGCTCTCATACGAAGGGTTGAAGAGGTCTCTCAGCATACCCACTACCCTGCCTTGCTCTTCATATACAATCTCAGGGTATTTTGTTGCCGCATGCACCTTCTCCAGCGTTTCCATCCATCGTTTTGAAAGGGCGACAATCTCGCTTTCAAGCTCCTCGGCGTCCTTGCCTTCCGCCACTGTGCGTATTATCACACCACAGTTCTTGGGCTTCACCTTGTTGATAATCTGCTTGAGTCTTGCCCTTTCCTCCCCTTTCCTTATCTTTGTGGATACGGAAACCTTGTCGCCGAAAGGCATGAGCACCATATACCTGCCGGCAAACGAGAGGTCGCCCGTCAGACGGGGGCCTTTTGTGGAAATGGGCTCTTTCACTATCTGCACCATCACCTCCTGCCCCACCTTAAGCACGTTCTGTATTGTTCCGTCTTTAGGCAGGTCTGGCAGACGTGTCGCCTTGTCAAAGGGGAAGAGCTTCTGCCTGTCGCTGAACACCTGCTTCAGATACTTCTGGTATGAGGCGAACTGCATTCCAAGGTCGAGGAAATGCAGGAAGGCGTCGCGTTCATAGCCCACATCCACAAAACATGCGTTCAGTCCCGGCATAATCTTCCTGACCTTTGCCAGATAGACATTGCCGACAGAGAAGCTCTGCACGCGTGGCTCCGACTGGTATTCCACCAGGGTCTTGTCCTCAAGCAGGGCTATCGACACGTTCTGCTGCTGTACATCTATTATTAATTCACTCGTCATTTTGGAGTTTTGTTCTGATAAATGCAAAAGGAGCAAGGAGAATGTTTCGGCATCCTTCCTTACTCCTTTAATTTTTTCAAGAGAGAGACTTACTTTCTGCTCTTATGGCGATTCTTGCGCAGTCTCTTCTTACGCTTGTGTGTGGCCATCTTGTGGCCCTTCTTTTTCTTACCGTTTGGCATAGTTGTATTT
>JABUUG010000241.1:1937-3930 GCA_021443285.1 Bacteroidaceae bacterium | reverse complement strand
ACCTGCATCACGTCGGCGTCGCACTGCTGTATGTCATCCACCGCCTTGTGCCAGTCGAGCATCGGGGAGAGTTTCAGCATGAGCAGTGAGCCTTGAGTCTTGAGCTGCGGCATAAGGGCCATGACATCGGGCGTGCAGTCGCTGATGGCGAATGTCCTTGCGCCTGTGGAGGAACGGCGCGCAGGGTCGAGGAAGAAGAGTGTCGATGCTGGATGTGGGGTGGGGGAGAGAGGGGATGCTGAGAGAATGGTCTCTGCGTCGGCGCAGATGGTGGTGAGAGTAGGGGCGGCGGGGGAGTGTGGGTCTTGGTATAATGTGCGCAGGTTTTGGCTGACGATGTCGCAGAGGGTGCTGTCCCGTTCCACATATACGGCGCGGTTGAAGAGGGGGGACAGGGCGATGAAGTCTATGCCGAAGCCGCCTGTCAGGTCGATGAGGGTGGAAGGGAGACGGGGGACGGTTTTATCCGAAGCTGACGCTTCGGAGGTTGGGGCGGAGGCTAATGCTTCGAGTATCTCGCGTTTGTATCGGGCGGTGGCCTCCGAGGAGCATTGCTCCAGCGAGAGGTGGGCGGGGAAGAGTATGTCGGGGTTGGCGGCAAGTGTCGGCAGCTTTGTCCTTGCGCGCTGTCTGCCGTCTATCTGCTGCAATGCAAAACGCAGGTCAACACCGTCGGATGCTTTCCTTAGTGCCAGCCTGCGTATGTCGTCGGAGATATGTTCTTCTATGAAGTCCTTTGTCTCTTTGTTCATCTCAAGGTAATGGGTGGTCATTCTCCGGTTTTCCCGTCGTTGTCGGATGGCGGTTCGCTGTTGCCCTTTTCCCCTTCGTCCTCGCGCGTTATGTAGCGTTTGTAGTATGCCATCAGGAGGGTTGTCATGGGCAGGGCTATAATCAGTCCGATGAATCCGAGCAGTGCGCCCCAGATGGAGAGGGAGAGGAGGAGTATGGCGGGGTTGAGTCCCATGGCTTTTCCCATAATCTTCGGAGTGATGACCATGTCTATTATGACCTGCACGATGCAGAACACCGCTATCGCCGACCCGAAGATGAGGAAGAAGTTGTCGCCTGTGTCCGCCGCTTTCATCAGTGCGAGGAAGGCTGTCGGTATGAGGGCGAAGGTGTGGAGGTAGGGAACAAGGTCCATCAGGCCTATGAGGATGCCGAGGCCTATCGCCATCGGGAAGTCGATAATCAGGAAACCGATGATGAAGAGTATGCCCATGGACAGTGCCACGAGCGACTGTCCGCGTATGTAGCTGTTCATGGCGTGCTCCACGTCTTTCCCCACATTGTTCCAGAACGGGCGGAGGTGTTTGGGGAATATCTTTGTCCAGTTTTCGGTAAGATACTCATAGTCGAGCAGGATGAAGAAGGTGTAGAGCAGTGTCAGCAGTGCTATACCCATGACGATGAACGCCCGGTATGTGTGCGTAACCACCGACCATAGCTGCGGCATGACTGCCTTTGCCGCCGCTGTCATGTCGTTCTCGTGGAAGAACCGCTCTATCTCCGAGCGGTTGTCGCGCAGCCACTCCTGTATGTATATCGTGACGTTGTCGCTGTGCGTGTGCGCCTTTATGAACGTGTTCACGTATTCGCTCAGCTTCGTCACCTCTTCTACCATCGGCGGTATGATGGACAGCATGAAGAGCGAGATGAAGAGAATGATGAGCAGGAGCGTCAGCAGGATTGCCACAGGACGGTTTTTCACCCTCAGCTTGTACTGTATGAACTTCACGATGGGGTAGTTCAGGTAGGCGAGCGCCCATGCCACGAAGAAGGGAATAAGCACCTTGCTGAGGAAGTTTATCATAAAAATGACAAATCCCACGATGAACATGATTGTCGTCCATCGCAGGAATCTGTCAAGTGTCATTTGCTTTTGCATGCGGGTGTGGGCTTTGCTTCCCTTTAGTTTAGGTGGGTTCTATAAATTGGAGTTAAGGGAGTTAAAGGAGTGGTAACTGAGGTTGGGAGTTAAAGACAAATG
>JABUUG010000241.1:0-1905 GCA_021443285.1 Bacteroidaceae bacterium | reverse complement strand
AACTCCTTTAACTTCCTTAACTCCTTTAACTTCTTTAACTCCTTTAACTTCCTTAACTCCTTTAACTTCCTAATTTTACTTAACCCTGATCACGAGATACTTGCTTGTAGCCCAGAACTGCTGCGGGTTGTTTATCTTCAGCACGTACTGGTTGCTCATGTCCTTCTGCAGGGTGTATGTTCCTGTTGGGTGTGAGGTTAGGATTTGGGCATACTTGGAGTAGAGCTTTATTTCCTTTTCGGTGCGGATGTCAATCTTCTTGAAGTAGTTCTTGTTGAAGTTCCCCTGCAGCACCTTTCCGCTGACGAGCACGTTCTGCTCCTTCAGTTCAGACTTCGTTCCGAAGGCATACCATGCGGTGTTGAGCTCCTTGTCCTGTGTAGCTATGGTCTGCTGGTTGCGTGTGTTCTCCGCTTTCTGCTCGTCCACCTGAGTGTTGAGGTTGCTTATGTTGGCGTTCTGCTCGGAGATGGTGTTCTCCTGGTTGGCGATGCGCTCTGTCTGCTCGTCTATCTGTGCGCCCTGTGCGGCTATCTTCAGCTCCCTTTCCTCGAGGAGGTTGGCAAGTTCGTTGAGTTCCTTGTCCTTGACCTTCATCTGTGCGATGAGTCCGTCGAGTGCGCGCTTGAGCTCTTCGCCCTTGAAGGTGCTTTCGCGGAGCTGCTGCTGGAGGTTTTCTATCATCTGCTTGTTCTGCTTCATCTTGTCCTGTATGAAGCGGAAGTTCTCCCTTACGGTCTCCGATGTGCTGCCCTTTTCGCCTGAGCGCATCAGCTGGATGCGGTCTTCGGCGGCGTTAATCTCGTTGAAGCTCTCCTGAACGTCGTTGAATGTGGTAAGCAGGTCGTTTATTTCCGCATCGCGAAGGTCGATGAGGTGCTGCAGAGAGTCGCTTATCTCTATCTGCCTCTGCTTCTCTCTGCCGAGGAAGTCGCAGGAGGTTAAGAGTACAACAAGCGACGAAACGAATAATACAAGAAGGTTTTTCATAGTTGTATGTGTTTTTGTTTATTTTGTCTGTTGTTCATCGTAGGCGTGATGTTTATAGTCGGTGGTGAAGTGCAGTCCGCGGCATTCCTTTCGCTCTATTGCGAAGCGGGTGATGAGGTAGCCTACGTTAATCATGTTCCGCAGTTCGCAGATGTCCTTGCTTGCCTTCACGCGCTTGAAGAGTGCTTCCGTCTCTTCGTAGAGCAGGTCGAGGCGGCTCCATGCGCGCTTCAGGCGCAGGTCGGAGCGGACGATGCCCACATAGTGCGCCATGATGTCGCCCACTTCGTTGACGCTCTGTGTTATCAGCACCTTCTCCTCGTTGGTCAGCGTGCCCTCGTCGTTCCATTCCGGAATGTTGCGGTTGAAGGTGTAGCCGCCGATGTTTGCGAGCGAGTGGCGTGCGGCGGTTTCGGCATATACCACAGCCTCGATGAGCGAGTTGGAGGCGAGGCGGTTGCCGCCGTGCAGTCCGGTGCATGAACATTCGCCCAGTGCGTAGAGCCGCTTTATCGACGAGCAGCCGTTCAGGTCAACCAGTATGCCGCCGCACATGTAGTGGGCAGCGGGGCGCACGGGTATGTATTGTTTTGTTATGTCGATGCCTATGGAGAGGCATTTCTTGTAGATGTTGGGGAAGTGGCGCTTGGTTTCTTCGGCGGGCTTGTGCGTAACGTCGAGGCACACATGGTCTATGCCGTGAATCTTCATCTCCTTGTCGATGGCGCGCGCCACGATGTCTCTCGGTGCGAGCGACAGCCGCTTGTCGTATTTCTCCATGAACGACCGTCCGTCGGGCAGTCGGAGTATTCCTCCGTAGCCGCGCATAGCCTCTGTGATGAGGTAGGCGGGGTGTGTCTCGCCGGGCAGGTAGAGCGATGTGGGGTGGAACTGCACGAACTCCATGTCCTTCAC
>JABUUG010000240.1 GCA_021443285.1 Bacteroidaceae bacterium | reverse complement strand
GCGACCAAATCCGGCACCTTATGATGGATTCGGGACTGTCTCAGCTGTCCTGCGAGAATTGTTGTTTGATATCTGCATGAGGTATGTCTTTCCGAGGCTGACGCTTCGGACACGGGGGCTGGCTATGTGTTTTGTTCCGGGGGCTGGCTATGTTTTTTTGTTCGGGGACGGGCAGCTTGGGCGGAGGGGGGGATGAAGGACATAAAAAGAGGGAAGCCTATCGGATGATGATGGCTTCCCTGAAGATGTCCCTGGTGGTATGTATGTCTAATACTCGCCGATGCCGATGACCCTCATGGCGTTGATGATTGTCAGGGCAGCAAAGATGATGATCATCATGGTGTTGTGCTCACGGTACAGGCTGATGTATTCTGCGCTATGGCTCTGCTTTGTCTTTTCGAACTTGTACCGCTTGTACACATTCATGATCAGACCGGCTGCGAAGATGATGAGGAAGATTATGCTCTTCATGTTGCTGTGGCTTACGGGATGAAATGATTATCAGTCTCTTATGGCAAATATTGTAGAGAAGACTGTCATTGTGACATAGACAACAATCACAAGCGCTTTGTATTTCCGGTAGAGGCTGATGTATTCTGCGCTATGGCTCTGCTTTGTCTTTTCAAACTTGTACCATTCGTAGGCATGGATAATGATGTTGCCAATGAAGACGACGGTAAGAATGATGTGTATCCACATATCCATATATCGTAGGCGGTGTTATGATTGTCAGAGCAGCATCTTTATCTCTGCGTCGAGGTCTTTTATCTGTGAGTCGCGCTTCACGAGTTCGTTCTTCTTGTTGATGAGGAAGAAGGTGGGGATTGACTGCACGTTGTAGAGCAGCAGGGTGCGGCTGTTGATGCCGTCGGGGTCGTTCACTGAAATCCAGGGCAGCGCGTCGGTCTGGGTCTTCCAGAAGTGCTGGTCTGGGTCGAGGGACACCTGGAATATCTCAAGCCCCATATCGTGGTATTTGTCGTAGATGTCGCGCATCTGCATTATGCGCTTTGTGGACTCTTGTGTGGAGAAGACGTGGAAGTCGAGCAGCACCACCTTGCCTTTCAGGGACGTGAGCGACTGCTGCTTGCCCTTGTTGTCGGTGAGGGTGATGTCTATGAGGTTTGCCGCCTCCGCCTTCTGTAGTGTGTTCTGTGTGTTGGCAATCTTCTGCCTTACTATGCGCACGTTCTTCATGCCTTCGATGGCTATGTTGTGGAGGTTCTCGCCGCGTATGGAGTTGGGGTATTTTGTGTCCCAGCTCGTGGCAACAGCGGCAAACGCCTTGATGTCAGCCTCGTTCTCGCGAGGGTTGAGGATGAGGGAGTTGCCGATGGCCTGGAAGAGGGCGAAGTAGGAGGAAGTGTAGTCGGGATGCTTGAAGATGTAGTTCTTCTTTATGTCCTCCTTGTATGTGTTCACCATTGCCTGTATGGAGTCGGCGCCTTTCTGGTATGATATTTCGGGAGACTGCTGTATGACTATTGCCTGCTGCTGCAGTGCTATCTGCTTGTATGCGAGCTCCTGGATGATTTTGCACTGCTCAGAGCCTTCGATGGTGTAGTTTGTGGCGAGTGCGGGATATGTGCCTTTGACGGTGATGGTCTCCGTAGAGTCGATGGCGATGTTCACTATCTGGTCGGCGATGCGCAGACGGTAGAACTCCGGGGCGTCGGTGGCATCCGCGGAGAAGGAGAACTTCCCGTCGTCGGAGAGCTTCAGGCTGTCAACGGTTTTGGGGCCTTCGAGCGAGATGTTCTCAAGGAAGAGGATGGAGTCTTTTGCGTTTGCGATTTCGCCTTCTACGGTGAATTTCTGCTTGCCGCATGAGGCGAGGGCGGCGATGGTGAATGTGAAGAGCAGTGTGCGGAGAGTCATATTGTATGGATTAATTATTATTGATTCTTGATTAGTGTGGAGAAAAAGTGTTTGTTCTTTTAGGTGGGTTCTATAAATTAGCTTGAGGCATTTTGAGAGTTTTTATTGAGCAGATTA
>JABUUG010000023.1:7262-18327 GCA_021443285.1 Bacteroidaceae bacterium | reverse complement strand
GTACTCCGGTGCATCCTGGGGCGGCGGCTATTGCCTTCTGAGCCTCTTCTACAGATATAGGCTGTTCTGTCTCAATCCATACGGACTCTGAGTGGGAGCGGAGTGAGGATACGCGTACACAGGTGGCAGAGCACTTTGCATCGGTGTGCATTATCTTCTGCGTCTCGTTGTACATCTTCATCTCTTCCTTTGTGTAGCCGTTTGGCTGGAACACGTCAATCTGCGGGATGACGTTGTATGCCAACTGGTGAGGGAACTTCTTTACGGTGATATCCTCGCCGTTGAGTATCTCCTTGTACTGCTGCTGCAGTTCCGCCATAGCCGCTGCACCTGCTCCCGATGCGCTCTGATAGCTTGAAACGTGGATGCGCTTGATGTGCGAAATCTTCTCCAGCGGCTGCAGTACCACAACCATCATGATTGTCGTGCAGTTAGGGTTGGCTATGATGTTGCGCGGGCGGTTCAGTGCATCCTCAGCGTTGCACTCCGGCACTACCAATGGCACATCATCGTCCATGCGGAATGCGCTGGAGTTGTCTATCATTACTGCGCCATACTTGGTGATGTCGTCGGCAAACTCCTTTGAAGTGCCTGCGCCGGCAGATGTGAATGCAATGTCAACGTCCTTGAAGTCGTCGTTGTGCTGCAGCAGTTTTACCTCAATCTCTTTTCCTTTGAATGTGTACTTTGTCCCTGCACTGCGTGGAGAACCGAACAATACGAGTTCATCCATCGGGAAGTTGCGTTCCTCAAGTATGCGCAGGAACTCCTGACCTACGGCGCCGCTTGCGCCTACAATAGCTACTTTCATGTTATTTAGCCCCCCTGCCCCCTGCGGGGGAGGTAAAGAATGTTAATAATGTAAAGACTGTACGCCCCCTTTAGGGGGGAGGGAGCGTAAAATCGGGCGCAAAATTATCAACTTTGTGTGCCTTTTTTGTTTTGGTTGTGCATTTTTTGTTAATTTTGCGCCCAATTATATGACCTTTCTCACTCCACACTTTCCCATACAAGACCCTACGTGGGTGTTTTTCACGGTTTTACTGATTATCCTTTTCGCTCCGATAATCATGGGAAAGCTGCGCATACCCCATATCATCGGACTTGTGCTTTTCGGAGTCCTGATAGGCGAATACGGCCTGAACATCATAGAGCGCGACGACTCGTTCGGGATGTTCGGCAAGATAGGAATGTACTACATTATGTTCCTCGCGTCGCTGGAGATGGATATGGACGGGCTGCGGAAGAATGTGGGGAAGGTGCCGCTGTTTGGTTTCCTGTCTTTCTGCATACCTTTTCTGCTGACTTATGTTACCTGCCGGTATGTGCTGGACTATTCTAAGCTGGCATCTCTGCTCATGGGATGTATAATGTCGTCGAACACGCTGGTGGCATATCCGATAGTGGGCAGATACGGACTGCAACGCAATCTGGGCGTAACCATGAGTGTCGGAGGCACGATGCTCTCACTGTATGTGTCGCTCTTGGTTCTTGCCATGGTGGTGTCGTCGCATGAAGGCAACGGCGGACTGCTCTTCTGGATGTTTTTTGTGGGCAAGTTCCTCTTGTTTTGCAGCGGAATGTTCATCCTTGTGCCGAGGCTTGCGCGCTGGTTCTTGCGTGAGTACAGCGACTCGGTGATGCAGTATGTGTTTGTGATGAGCATTGTCGTACTGTCGGCAGCCATGTCGCAGGCGGTGGGCATAGAGGGTGTCTTCGGCGCATTCCTTGCCGGACTTATACTGAACAGGTACATCCCCCATGTGTCGCCGCTTATGAACCGCATTGAGTTTGTGGGCAATGCCATATTCATCCCATATTTCCTGATAGGTGTGGGAATGCTTATAAACCTGCATCTGCTGGTAGAAAAGGACGGGCTTGTGTGGACGGTACTGTGTATGGTGTTCGTGGGTACGGTGGGCAAGGGTGTTGCCGCGTATATCGCGGGCAAACTGTTCCGTATGCCGTGGTCGTATGGCAACATCATGTTCGGACTGACGTCTGCACACGCTGCCGGTTCGATAGCCATGATTATGGTGGGTATGCGGCTGGAGCTGTCGCCCGGAGTGCCTTTGGTAACGCACGAGATGCTGAACGGTGTTGTCATCATGATACTCTTCACCTGCGTCATATCCTCACTGATTACGGAACGCTCGGCACAGTATATCCTCATGCACGAGAGGAACTCCGCGCCGCCCGAAGAACTGCCGGAAGACGAGAAGGTGCTTATTCCCGTGAAATACCCGGAGTATGCCAACAGGCTCATAGACCTTGCGCTCATGATGCGCAACCCCAAGACGTGTAAGGGTATGGTGGGGCTTAATGTCGTGTATGACGACGAGAACGTCCTGAAAAGCAAAAAGGAAGGGGAGAAGCTGCTGGAACAGATTGTCAAGCACGCCTATTCCGCCGATGTGCCGATACAGACGCAGATACGCATTGCCGCAAATATCGCCAACGGCATAAAATACACTTTCAGGGAGACTCAGGCGTCGGAAATCCTCATCGGACTGCACGCCCACAGTGAGGTGTCGCCGAGGTTTTGGGGTAGGTTCCACCAGAGTCTGTTCAACGGACTTAACCGGCAGATAATAATGGCAAGACTCCACCGACCGCTCAACACAATCAGGAAAATACAGGTGGCAGTGCCTTCGCGGTCGCAGTATGAGCCGGGCTTCTACCGCTATCTCGACCGCCTGTCAAAGCTTGCGGGCAACCTCGACTGCAAGATATGCTTTAATGCCCGCCACGACACGCTGCAACTTATCGGAGACTACATTAAGGCAAGGCACGCGAACATCAGGGTGGAGTATTACCCCATGGAGCATTGGAACGAACTGCCACAGCTTGCCTCAACGGTGAAGGACGACCACTTGTTTGTAGTCGTAACAGCCCGTAAGGGAACGGTGTCGTACAAGAATGCGCAGGAACGACTGCCTGAAGAGCTTACGCAGTATTTCAACGGCAGAAACCTCCTGATAGTCTTCCCCGACCAGTATGGCGAGGCTAAGACCATGACCTTCGCCACTGCCACACACACCGAGGAGAAGTCCGCCTACGACTTTATACGGAACATCCTTTATAAGTATTTCACAAAAAGAAGTGCTTAGAGTGAAGGGGAGTTGCTATAATAAACTCCATCCTATATACCATTTACGCCAGTACTTCCACGTGAAGTACTGGCGTAAACCATATCTTTGAGGCATGAGTGCTGGGGTACAGCCAAGCCTATCGTGCAACAGTAGTTTGTTGCATGGCTTATTTCAGGAATTTCTTCCCGTTGCGAATAACGATGCCCTTATACTGCTGCGACACACGCTGACCGGTCAGACTGTATGATGCGCCTTCTTCGGAGTCTTGGTCGGAGGAAATGGTTGCGGATGTTATGGCTGTCGTGCCGCCCATATCAACCCTTATTTCCTGAGCCTGATTGAGCTTCGATGCACTTGTTGCAGGCAGGTATGCCTTTCCCTGTGCGAGTGTGCCGGCAGCGCACTTCTTGAAGACAGCTGCTGTTCCATCACTGTTTTTTGCGAGCAGATAGGCCTCTCCTGCTGTAAGAGTTGTGTTTTCTGTGCAGCCCTTTAGCTGGTTGCCTTCTATAGCCTGCACCTCGCCAGTAGCCTTTTCCAACTGATAGGAGGTATTGCTTGTTCCAGATACTATTACGCCTTCACCGGCCTTTAGGCTTGTGCCGCTGTATTTAGTCAGGTTAATGGTTGTCTCCGTGATGCCATCGCTTGTCAGGTAATAAGCGGTCAGCCCTTCGGGAATATTCACGTCAAGAAGTGGGCAGAAGGAGGCAAGACCTGTGGAACCGATAGCAACCGACTCGCGAGTCTTTATGCCACGTATGATGAGGTCTTTGACGGTAACTCTGTCGGAATTATTTCCACTGTTGATAATACACTCAAGTTTTAGCTGTGTTTTGTATGATATTGGAGAATCTGTATCAGATATTTTCAAGGTAAACGGTTTGAAATTATTCATGTCCAAATCTCCCTGCCTTGCTAATTCATTGTCACTATCGTCCTTGACAACCAGAGTTGCGTTTTGGAAAGTTTTCAAATCAGCAACAATTTCCACACACGAATACAAAGAGAAATCTATTGCAGGAGACGTAATAACACAATCTTTTTTTATTCCTAAAGAAGGAGGACTTGTATATTTTCCAATCTCTCCCTGTATAGTCCATCCATTTTGAGTTGCGCCTTCTACTGTATTTGTCAGACTTGCAAGGGTAACATAGTCCCCGTCTTCTGCGAATGTCGGCAATGAGAAGATTATCAGGAATAGGGGAAGGATGCATTTCGTGTAAAGAGTTTTCATAAATGTCTTTTTTTAATTGTTTTGTATGTTGGTTTATATCAGCTGTTCTTCCATCTGACTCTCATCTGGTCGCCGATGAATGCCTGAACTTCTTTGGCGAGGTCTTCATCGAATGGGGCATTGACGAAGTCGATGTTCTTCTTTACATTCAGTGGGTTTGCAGAGGAGAAGAGGGTTGTCGCGATGCGTGGGTTGCTGACGCTGTACTGCATGGCGAGCTGTTCGATGATTACCCCGCGCTGCTTGCAAAGGTCTGCCGCCTCTGCACACCGCTGCTTGAGCGATTCCGGTGCGGGGTGCCATGCCGGCGCGCCGCGCTGTGAGAGCAAGCCCATAGACAGTGGCGAGGCGTTGATGACGCCCACCTGGTTCTGCTCAAAGAAATCGAGATAGTCGAGGAGCATATCGTCGTTGAGGCAGTAGTGGCAGAAGCACAGCACGCTTTCTATTGTGCCTTTGGGTGTATGTTCAATGACCCATTTGAGGTTCTCTGGCTGCAGGTCTGTTATGCCGACGTGCTTGACTACGCCCTCTGCTTTGAGCTCATGCAGGGCAGGGAGAGTCTCGTTAGCCACGATGGCAAGGTCGGAGCAGAACTCTATGTCGTGAACGTTGATAAGGTCTATGTAGTCGATGTTCAGGCGGTCCATACTCTCATAGACGCTTTCCTTCGCGCGCTTTGCAGAGTAGTCCCATGTGTTCACTCCGTCCTTTCCGTAGCGTCCCACTTTTGTGGAGAGGTAGTATTTGTTGCGGTCTATCTCTTTGAGCGCCTTGCCGAGCACTGTCTCTGCGCGGTAGTGGCCGTAGTAGGGCGATACGTCGATGAAGTTGATGCCTCCATCCACAGCGGCGAATACAGCCTCTATAGCCTCTTTCTCTTTCACATCATGGAACACCCCGCCGAGGGATGATGCCCCAAACGACAGGTTAGAGACCTTCATGCCTGTCTTTCCGATTTCATTGTAGTTCATGATTCTGTATTTCTGTGTTTATGTTCATTTCTTCTGTGTTTTCTCTGTCTTCATTGCGTAGATAGCAAAAGCAAGGACTACTACGAAGCAGAAGGCTGGGATAAGGTAGGCTGTGCCGATGGTTGAGTTGTCGGACACTATGCCCTGTAGAGGAGTGAGGAGTGCGCCGCCGAGTATCGCCATTATCAGTCCCGAAGCGGCAATCTTCGCGTCGTCACCGACATCCTCAAGGGCAATGCCGTATATGGTGGGGAACATGAGCGACATGAACACGCTGATGCCTACAAGGAGGACAACGGTGGTCATGCCCGAACCCTGTGTCGCCGTTACGAGTACGGAGCAGAGTAGTGCGGCTATGGACGCGAGTGCAAGGAGGAATGATGGTCTGACATAGCGCATAAGGAATGTGAAGACGAAGCGCGACAGACTGAAGCAGACGATAGAAAGAAGGTAATATGTGGCGGCATCCTTCTCGACGATGTTGAGCTCCTGCATGACGAGGCGTATGGTGTAGCTCCACACTCCTATCTGTGCGCCGACATAGAAGAACTGCGCCAGCACGCCGAAACTGTAGCGTTTGTTGGCAAGAAGACGTGAGAAGGATGCGCCGAGCGAGAGGTCTTTGTCGTCAGAAACCTTTTTCTCTGCCGGCATCTTGTATATGCACATTATGAGCAGTACGACGAGGAGGACTGCGCCGACACCCATGTAGGTGTATGTAACGGCGTTCAGCTCACCCTGCTGCATGGCGGCAAGCTCCTGCTCCGACATGGCTGCGCGGACCTGCTCGTTGGCAGTGTTAAGCTCTGAAAGAATAAAATACTGGCTGAGGAGTATGCCCGATATGGAGCCGAGAGGGTTGAACGCCTGTGCCACATTGAGGCGGTATGTGGCCCTTTCGGGAGAACCCATGGCGAGAATGTATGGGTTGGCGGTTGTCTCGAGAATGGAGCATCCGCCGGCAAGAATATAGATTGCCACAAGATAGAAGGTGTAGCTTGCCGCCTGTGCTGCGGGATAGAAGAGCATTGCGCCGCCAGCGTATAGCACAAGACCGAGAAGTACGCCTGCCTTGTAGCTGTATTTCCGGATAAAAAGAGCTGCGGGCAGGGCAAAGCAGAAATAACTGCCATAGAAAGCGAACTGGATAAGGGATGTCTGTGTGTCGCTCATGCTCATTATACGCTTGAAGGCGGAGAGCAGAGTGTCGGTCATGTTGTTGGCGACGCCCCAGAAGAAGAAGAGGCTGGTGATGAGGATGAAGGGGACGAGATAGCTTTGTGTCCCTGAGTCAGATGGTTTGTTGTTCATGGTTGTTTGATGGCTGAGCCCTGTTGATGCCGATGGCTTTTTATTTGTTTGGATGTTATTTGACAATGGATGTGATTTTGCCGTCCTTCAGTTTTGTGGTGATTGTGTCGCCTGGTCTCAGTTGGGCAGTGGATGTAACTATCTTTCCGTTAGCGAAAGTCATTGAATAGCCGCGCTGCAACAGTAGTTCGGGGTTCAGGTTGCGAACCTTCTCGGTGAGCAGCAAAAGGCGGTTCTTTTCGTTCTGTATGGCTAAAGATGAAAGGCCGTTGATTTTTGTACTGATGAGCTGTAGGGTGTTTCTCTGTTGGTTGATGGCAAGGTGCGCGAGATAGGGAAGCTTCTCTGTAACAGACTGTAGTTTAAGACGTTCTGTGGAGATGGCGTTCTTCGCGAACCGCTCCACACGAGCCCGAACGGAGTCTATGATGTCGAATGTTGCCGCGAGGTTGTCTATGAGCATTACCGCCGCCGCTGTAGGGGTCTTCACTCTTGCAAAGGAGATGAGGTCGATTACGCAGTTGTCGCGCTCATGGCCTATGCCCGTGATGATTGGCAGGGGAAACTGTGCTACGTGCTGTGCTAATGGCAGTGTGTCGAAGCCCGACAGGTCGGATGTTGCTCCACCGCCGCGTATTATCACCACGCAGTCGAACTCGTCAATGCGTTCGTATATGGCATTCAGTGCGGCGATGATGCTTTTCTCCACGTTCTCACCCTGCATGACTGCCTCGAAAAGTTCTGTGTGGAAACGGAAACCGTAGGTGTTGCCGGCAAGTTGTGAGCAGAAGTCCCCATACCCCGCCGCGTTTTTTGCAGAGATGACGGCTATCCTTTTCGTGAATGCAGAGAAGGGCAACTGCCTCTGCATGTCAAAGACCCCATCCTCCTTGAGCGTCCTTATAATCTCCTCGCGCTTGCGCTGCATGTCGCCGATGGTGTAGGTGGGGTCTATGTCGATGATGTTCCAAGAGAAACCATAGGCTGCGTGGAATGTGGGGCGTACCTGCACGAGAATCTTCATGCCTGCCGCCAGTTGTGAGCCTGTGGAGGAAAGGAAATGCCCTGAGACGTAAGCCCACTGGTTTGCCCAGCATTGCGCCCTGGAGTGGGCTGTTGGAGTGTTGGAGCGTGGGTCTTTTTCAATAAGGTCGATGTAGCAGTGCCCTGCCTTTACGGAGAGGCTGGATATCTCGGCTTCCACCCAGTAGGCAAAGTCCATATTCCCCTCAATAGCGTTTTTCACGAGGGTGTTCAGTTGGTGCAGGGTGTATCTTTTGCCGGTTTCCATTAGCGCAAAATTAGCAAAAATGAAATATGAGCAAGGCTTTTATCGGTAAATGAGTTGATTTTTATGCCTTTTTATCCTTTTTTTCTCTTGTTTTGTCTGTGTAAGCATATATGATTAGTTAAATTTGCAGCCGTTTTAGGATAATGGACATCCGTCCTCATTTCCTCAATGATTACTGAAAATCAAAACCAGAAATAAAAATTAAAACAAATAAAAAATGGCAGTATTAGGAAAAATCAGAAACAGAAGCCTTTTGCTCATCTGCATTATCGGCTTCGCCCTCTTCGCTTTCATTGCCGAAGAGTTGTTCCGCTCTTGCGAGTCAACGCGCAACGAGGCGAGCCAGAGAGTAGGTGAAGTGCTCGGAGAGAAACTCAGTGTACAGGACTTCAACATAATCGTTGACGAATACACAACAGCGATGAAGGTCATGCAGCAGCGCGACGATTTCAGCGCTGACGAACTGAGCCAGATTCGCGATATGGCTTGGCAGAACTACGTGTCGCAGAAGGTGCTTGAGAATGAATGCAAGACTCTCGGACTGACAGTAACAGACAAGGAGCTGCAGACCACGCTTTCAGAGGGTACACACCCAATGCTCTCACAGACTCCGTTTGTCAACCAGCAGACAGGCCGCTTCGACGTAAACCTGCTGAAGGAGTTCCTCTCCAACTTCAAGAAGGTGCAGGGAACAAACCCACAGATGGCAGAGCAGATGAAGCCTGTTTACGACTACTGGCAGTTTATAGAGAAGACTCTGCGTAACCAGCTGCTCCAGCAGAAGTATCAGGTGCTTCTCGGTGGCTGTATGCTCTCTAACAGTATATCAGAGAAGGCTCTGTTTGAGGCAGAGAACAACGAGGCTACCATACAGCTCGCTTCTTTCTCCTACTCTTCGCTGAACGACAAGGATGTGAAGGTAGAAGATGCAGACCTGAAGGCAAAGTATGATGAACTGAAGGATGGTTTCCGCCGCTATCAGGAGACACGCAATATCCAGTATGTTGATGTTCAGGTGATGCCATCATCGGCAGACATAAACGCCCTCAACAAGGAAATGGCTGGCTACAAGGCAGACCTCGAAGGCGGCAAGGATGCCGCAGAGGTTGTACGCAAGTCGGGTTCGCTCGTAACATACAACGGTCTTGCAAAGCTGAAGAGTGCATACCCGGCAGACATCGCCGCTCTCATCGACTCTCTCGCCGTTGGCTCCACATCTGCCAATAAGGAAAACAAGAGGGACAACACGATGAATGTTGTGAAGCTCATCGGCAAGGTGCAGCTTCCGGACTCTGTAACATTCCGTGCCATACAGATTGCTGATGCCGACGCTGCTGTGGCACAGAAGAAGGCAGACTCAGTTGTAACCGCCCTCAATGGTGGCGCAGACTTTGAGACTCTTGCAAAGAAATACGGTCAGCCGGGTACAGAGCAGACCATCACATCAGCCCAGTATCAGAGCACACCATCTGTAGATCAGGACACTAAGGCTTATCTCGAAGCCCTTCTCAAAGGCACTGAGGGAGAGGTGAATAATCTGAAGCTCTCTGCCGGACATCTTGTGATAAAGGTTGTCGCCAAGAAGGCTTTCAAGGATATGTATGATGTGGCTGTCGTGAAGAAGCCTATACAGTTCTCCAAGGAAACCAATACAAAGGAGTTCAACAAGTTCAGCGAGTATGTCGCAAAATCCAAGAGCCTCGATGACCTGAAGAAGAATGCCAAGCAGTACGAATATGAGGTTAAGCCTCTGAACGACATTGTAACAACCGTTCACAACGTGGCAAACGTTCACTCTACAAGCGAGGTGCTGAAATGGATATTCGACAAGGACACCAGTGTCGGCGATGTGTCGAAACTCTATGAGTGCGGCGACAATGGCGACCACTTCATGGTTGTTGTGCTTGACAAGATTAATGAGGAAGGCTATGCTTCGCTTGATGATGCAAATGTGAAGAACTTCATCAAGTCGCTCGCCCTCAACGACAAGAAGGCTGCCAAACTCATGGAGAAGGCTTCCAAGTGCAAGTCTGTTGCAGATGCAGAGAAGGCTGGCGCAAAGGTTTCTGAGGTTAAGCAGATAACATTTGCCTCGCCGGCATTCATCACCGAGACCGGTTCTCCAGAACCAGCACTCAGCGGTGCTGTAACCGCCACTGCCAAGGGCAAGATGGGCAAGTCTGCCGTGAAGGGTAACGCTGGCGTTTACGTGTTCCAGGTAACAGACAAGACTGCTGTCTCAAACAAGATGGACAGCAAGGCTATGGCTCAGAAGCTCCAGCAGAAGGCACTCATGAGTGCTCAGGGCTTCATGCAGGAGCTCATGCTCAAGGCTGACATAAAGGACAACCGCTATATCTTCTTCTAAATAAGGTAAATGTATGCGTGCATATGCGCGCGTACATTTTTCATTATACTCGCTATAGAAACAAATTCCTTCAAATCATCCAAAAATAAACATAAAAGCTATGAAAATCTCAGATTTCAATTTTGCTGGTAAAAAAGCAATTGTTCGCGTGGACTTCAATGTTCCCACAAAGGAAGGTGTCGTAACAGACGAAACTCGTATCAAGGGTGCGCTGCCTACACTCAAGAAGATTCTTGAAGACGGTGGTGCTGTTATCATGATGAGCCACATGGGCAAGCCAAAGGGCAAGGTGGATATGAAGAAGTCGCTGAAGCAGATTGTTCCTAACGTGTCTGCCGCTCTCGGTGTAGAGGTAAAGTTCGCTCCTGACTGCGCAAATGCAGAGGCAGAGGCTGCAAACCTGAAAATGGGTGAAGCCCTCCTGTTGGAGAACCTTCGCTTCTATCCAGAAGAGGAAGGCAAGCCAGTAGATGTAGAAAAGGGTACACCTGAGTTTGATGAGGCAAAGAAGGCGATGAAGGTTTCGCAGAAGGCTTTCGCAAAGAAACTCGCTTCATACGCTGACTGCTATGTAATGGATGCCTTCGGAACAGCACACCGCAAGCACGCTTCGACAGCCGTAATCGACGAGTTCTTCGACAAGGACAGCAAGATGCTCGGCTTCCTTATGGAGAAGGAAGTAAACGCTGTTGACAAGGTCCTCGGCGACATTCAGCGTCCTTTCACCGCAATCATGGGTGGCTCTAAGGTTTCCACAAAGATTGGAATCATCGAGAACCTGCTCGGCAAGGT
>JABUUG010000023.1:0-6957 GCA_021443285.1 Bacteroidaceae bacterium | reverse complement strand
ACGCAAAGACTATCCTTTGGAACGGCCCCGCAGGCGTGTTCGAGGTTGAGGAGTTCACAGCCGGTTCACGCGCTATCGGTGCTGCCGTTGCTGAGGCTACTGCAAACGGCGCATTCTCACTCATCGGTGGCGGCGACTCTGTGGCTTGTGTAAACAAGTTCGGTCTTGCAGACAAGGTTTCCTACATCTCAACTGGTGGTGGCGCTCTTCTTGAGGCTATCGAGGGCAAGGTGCTTCCAGGTGTAGCAGCAATCAACGAATAATTATCCACATAATCATAATCACCCAAGCTCTCTTCCAATATAGGGTAGGGGGCTTGGGTGTTGTCTTTCCTATGAACCACAACCACCTTGTAATAATGGCAGGCGGCGTCGGCAGCCGTTTCTGGCCAATGAGTACTCCAGAGAAACCCAAGCAGTTCATTGATGTGCTGGGTGTAGGGCGTACACTTATCCAGTTGACTGTTGACCGCTTCAGACCGGTTGTTGACCCGGAGAACATCTGGATAGTGACAAACGCTTCGTATGCCGACATTGTTGCCGAGCAGTTGCCGGAGATACCCAAGTCTAACATACTCCTTGAGCCTTGCCGCAGGAACACCGCCCCGTGCATTGCATACGTGAGCTGGCGCATAAAGTCGCAGGACAAGAAGGCAAATATCGTTGTGTCTCCATCCGACCATGTCGTACTTGACACAGCCGAGTTCCAGCGTGTTATAACGCACTGCATGGCATATACGGCCGAAACCGATGCGATAGTGACGCTCGGCATGAAGCCGACACGCCCTGAAACGGGTTACGGCTATATACAGGCTGACCTCTCCGTAAGTTCCCCGCGTAACAAGGAGATTTACCGTGTGGATTCCTTCAAGGAGAAGCCTGACGCAGAGACAGCCCAGAAGTACATAAAGAATCCGTCTTACCTGTGGAACGCGGGCATATTCATCTGGAGGGTGGAGACCATAGTAAACGCCATGCGTGTGTATGCGCCTGCGATAAACGAGATATTCGAGGATCTGCTTGCCGTGTATGGTTCGGAAAAGGAACAGGAGGAGATAGACCGCGTGTTCCCGGAGTGTGAAAACATATCCATCGACTATGCGATACTCGAAAAGGCGGAGGAGATATTCGTCTGTCCGGCATCCTTCGGATGGAGCGACCTCGGCACTTACGGTTCGCTGCAGACGCAGGTGAAGAGCGATTTGTACGGCAATACGCTCATTGGCGAGGACATATCCGTGTTCGACACGAGAAACTGCATAGTGCACACCACCGACGAAAAGAAGGTCGTTGTGCAGGGACTCGATGGCTATATCGTGGCGGAAAAAAACAACCGCCTGCTGATATGCAGACTCTCCGACGAACAGATGATAAAGACGTTTACGGGACAAGGGTGACACGATTTCGTGTCCCCCTTTTTTTGTTGCTTTATGCAATTAATGCTTGATTAAAGGTGGGTTCTATAAATTAGTTCCCAAATGTTTAATCATTAATGGGTTTGTTTTGGCTTGGCCATTTTTATTTTTTTATTGGCATCTTACCTTCCTTTTTGTAACGCAAGATGTTATCTATCGTTACAAAATGAAAACTAATCTGCTCAATAAAAACTCTCAAAATNTGAAAGCAAATCTGCTCAATAAAAATTCTCAAAAATGCCTCAAGCTAATTTATAGAACCTACCTTGGAAAAAGATATGCAAGGGGGCTTTCAGATGTTGACGGTGCAGGTGTATCTGCGCTGCGTGTCGTCCGTCCAGTAGGGACGCTCCATCACGCGGAAGCAAATCCACAGCCCTATTGCACGCGTCATGAGAATGTCGTCGTGCATTCCCTGGATAGCCTGAAAAGTGCCGTTTGCGGTCTCCTCGTATGTGAGATATTCGTCAAGGCACAGTTCGGAACGCTCGATATAGAGGCGGTCGCGCACGCACTCCACAAGGTTTGATATTATCTCGTCCTTTGTCTTGACATTGGTGTGGAAGCCGTAGCGCGTGCCGTCCCCCTCCTTTATGCTGTCGCTGTCGCGCTGCCGCGCGTACAGGTTGGGGTAGTCGTTCTTGATTTGGTTGAGGATATATCCCGACTGGTCGCCGTCCACGCTCCTGTCGCGGTCTTTCGTCTCGAGCGTGTTGCTCTCGATGACAAGGAGCGCGTTGTCGTAGAAAGCCGCTATCTGCGCCGCTTTCCATGCGAGCAGGTCGTGGTCGGTGTGTCCGCGCCACTGGGCTGCTATCACCGGCTTGCCGCCGTCCGCCATTTCGCTGCGGTCGAAGACGGCTATCACGGAGAAGTCCGCCTTGCGCGAGCGTCCGCCTATATCCACGACGACAAGGTAGCGGTGTGCGCACCGCTCGCCGTCCATCTTCTCGGGAAGATGCCACACATGAAGCACGCCCTGACGGTCTTCAGTGAAGTGCAGGTCGGCGAATGCGTCCTTTCCCTTGAGGGCTTTCCCCGACACATCGCCGATGAACCTCGGCGGTCTGCAAGCCGCCCTGAAGTTCTCCACATGATACTTGTCGAACACGCGCGCGCCGCTATGGACGAACGCCTCAATGTCGTCCGACGGATATTCTGAAGCCATGTGCGCATGGTCGTTGTATTTCGTGCGCTCCTGAATGTACCAGTTTATCGCCTCGAGCGAAGCCCCTTTCTCCCACAGCCACCAAAGATATTCTCCGCTTTCCTCACGGTTGGTGTTGGTGTTCCTGTTGAGGCGGTTGTCGTAGAGTTGCTCTGCAAAGGCAACTTTTTGCCTGTTGTCGTCAAATTCCTTCCAATAGCGGTCTGTTATGTCGTACCACGGAATGAAGAGCGGACGGAACTGGGAAACGCCATCCTTTGCCGCCTGCCACTCGCGATGGAAGAAAGTGCCTGTACCTTTCGCCGTGCTTTCATAGACAATCATGGTGAGGGGGTCAAGACCCATGCCGCCCGAAGCGGAGTCCACGATGTCCTCGGGCGACTTGCCCTCCGTCTTCTTCCAGACCCCGACCTCGGAGAAGTGTATCAGGTTGTAATCACCGCCGCGGCAACTGTCGGGCTTCTCCACCGTGCCGACCTTTATCTTGCATGACCGCTGCGGCACCTTGTGAATGTTCTGCGCGTTGAGAACGCCCTCCCACTTGGTCTCCTTTGCGTCGTAGTTGTCGCCGATGTCATGCAGCAGCGCGACCGGGTACTCTTTCAGCGCGGTGTAGAACATATCCATTATCTCGATGGCAGTGTCCTTCACCTGCGCGCAGATGAGCGAGTTAAGCCCCCTTTCATGGACGAGTTGCAGCCAGCAGAAGTAAAGTTGTATGCAGGTCGAGCCGCCCCACTGTCGCGCTTTCAGTATTATCAGGCGCAAGGCCTTTTGCAGCACTTCGTCCTCATGCAGCCCCTGCTCCACGAGTTTGCGTTGTGCAGGACGCAGGACGAAAGGCACAAGGTCGCCGCCGCCCTTGGGCTTTATCTTCACGAATGCAGCGCACCAGAAGCAGAAGTCGTAGCGCGCGCGCGTGCGTATGTATAGTTCTATTGTGTCGGCGATGCTCTCCTCCGTAGGCTCTCGCCCTGTTTTCCTTATCGCCCCCTCCACGCCGTGCTTGATGAGCGCGCTGATGAAAGGGTTTTCAAGCATTTTCTCGGGCAGCCACACCGTCTCCACTGGCAGCCCCTTGATGCGCACCTTCCTGCGCTCGCCAGTAGAGTTAAGACCGGTGAGCGGATTGAACGGTGCTTTTGCGGCTGCTACGCGCCGTTTGTTCTCATTCAGTATGGATTTTATCGGGCTGCTCATTGAGTGTTATCCCTACGCTTTTTAAGCAGTACGCTGATGCTTGATATTGCTGCCGCGGTGGTGTACGACCACAGATGCACGCCGTTCGCGAGACCGCCGATAACGCCGAGCCACGAAAGCAGTGCAGGGCAAAGTATGGTGAGGAGGACGGAGAAGTGGTATTGCTTCTTGTTCACGGCGTAGCGCGATATTATCCCGAGGAGCGCGTAGCACACACCCGAAAGCCCTATTATGGGTGTCGCTCCTGTATAGAGCGGCGGTGTTGCTGACGCGATGAGAAAGGCAAGGGCGATATGTCCTGCCCTTACGCGGACGAAAAGCACGCATGACAGGAAGCACCACATGTTAAGAAGCAGATGCAGCAGATTGGCGTGGAAATGGTGGTACAGAAGACGGTTTACCAGTGGGCAGCCGTCAAACAGCGCGAGCCGCAGCACATCATCGGTGATGACGGCTCGGAAGACGTGCTGCGTGTTGAATACGAGTATAAGCACGGCGCAATACACAAGTGCCGCCGCTTTAGTCAATGTCCTTGCTTTCATTCTTGTATCTTGCCAATATTTCCATTATCTGACGCGGCGACTTGTACATCTCGGGTGCAGGGCGGCACACGACCTCCCTCACCGCCTGAAAGACGGTCAAGGTTGGCTTCTCGCGCATGAGCGTCTTCACGCGGTGGTAAATCTCAAAGTACATTCTTTGATTTGTGGAGCGCGGAAGCGAGGCGAGCCGTCCAGCCAGCATGAGCTGCACGATGTCGGCAGCCCTTTTCGCTGAAATGAAGAAGCGCGAAGAGGGGGACTTGGCGACAAGTTCGTATATCGTCCGTGCAGGAATGTCGCCTCCGTATCTGTTGAAAATGGTGCGGTATGCCGCCACTATCTCTCGCTCATGCTGCTGGCGGAACTCGTTGCTGCTGCCTATGTGTCGGCTCATAAAAATGAATAGTTATTAACGATTTACTAAATCGTTGACAAAATTAGTCATTTTCCGCATTATTGTAAAGGATTTTCGCGTAAAAAACGCCCACGAAATGCGGAGATATACGCAAAGATGGTGAAAAAGTGCCTATTTTTGCAGCGGAAATCATCAAAATCAACAATCTATGGAAGAAAACGAGAAGAAAGAATACGAGACACCCGAGACAAAGGTGACCGCCGTGGAGGTGAAGACCGACCCGGAGACAGGCACGGAAGAGGTGGACGAGTATCAGGCTTATCTCGACGATCTCGGCTCTGAATTCCCCGACATGGACATGAGCGATGCCGTGCAACGCCACAAGGCTGTTGTGGGCAGACACAAGAGAATGCGCGGCGAGATAGACCGCTACAAGAGCAACAACGACAAACTCAACGCGCTGTTTGCGGAGAACCCGAACGCAGCCTATTTCATGAACGACATGATGAGCGGCATGAGCAAGGGCGACATAGTGAACTCCTTCCTCAGCAATTTCGGCGAGGACTTCAAGGCCATACTGGAAGACCCGACCGACGAGAACAAGGAGCGTTTCGCGAAGAGCCTTGAGGGCTATGCGGAACGCTGCCAGGAGGACGAGCGCATTATCGCCGAACTGGAGAAGAACGAGGCGGAGACGCGGCAGACGATTGCCGACTGGGTGGCCGCGAAGAAGTTCGACGAGGCGCAGAAAGCGGCTGTTATCACTTCCCTTTCGGAAATGGCGAACAACTTCCTTGCGCGAAAGATTACGGCGGAGATGCTTGAGGCGGCGTACAAGTCGGCCAACTACGACGATGCTGTAAAGGCGGCGCGCGAAGAGGGGCTGGCAGAGGGCCGCAACGAGACAATACGCAAGAAGACGCGCGCGGCTGTAGGGGACGGAATGCCTATCGTGCAGGGCGGCGGCGGCGCAAAGGGCGGCGGAAAGCCCAAAGACCGCTTCCTTGCTGCTCTCGGCGGCTACGACAACCCTCTCGCAGGGGCGAGACGCGAAAAGTACTAATCACGAAACACTAATCACTTAATATAAAATGAAAATGGAAAAGTATTTCAGACTATTCATGAGCATTGCGCTCCCTATCATAGCGTCAATGCTCGGCGGCGGTGTAATGCTTGCCGCAAGCGGTAATTTCGTTGACATCGAGAACGGCGGCAAGGGTATCGCACAGCGCGAGAAGTTTGACGCACAAGGAAATGTGACGGAAAGAAGCAGACAGTACAACAACGACGGTATCGAGACGGCGAGCGCGGAGCGCGACCCTAACTATGCCGACCCTGACTTCCTGCTTGATGCCATTGATGAAAGCGTGCTTAAGATTAAGCCGATGTCAACACCTATCGAGCAGATTTCGCGCACAGGCAAGACACGCCAGATTAACAGCGAAATCGCGAAGTACTACAGTGTAGGCACACGCCCAATCAAGACAACCCTCACCGTTGCTGTTGCAAAGCAGACAAGCGGCGACCGCATTCAGATACAGGTGGCTGACCCTAACATGTTCACCGCTGACGACACCATCCGCGTGGTCGGTGTGATGGGCGTGAACGGCGAGGGCGGCAAACCATACGAGGCAGGAAAGAAGCAGGAACTCATGCTCAAGGTCATCGGCGTGAACGAGGAGACCGGCTACCTTTCAGTGTATGCCGTGAACGGTGAGAACGACGAGAACAACCAGCCTATCCGCGTCCCTGCTATTGAGGCAGGAAAGACCCTTGTGCGCATGGGAAAGGCTTGCTCTGAACTCGACGTGCAGACCGGTCGCTTTGCGAGCGTGCCGAAGTCAACGGAGCAGTATTGCCAGAACTACAGCCTGCAGATTGAAATGTCAAAGTTCGCACAGGCATGGAACAAGGAGGTTGAGTGGGGTCTTTCAGACCTTGAGGAACTCGGCGTTTATGACTTCAAGATGAACCGCGAGGCTTCAGGTCTTTTCGGCGTTAAGAATGTTATCCGCCACGGTTCAAAGGGCAACCACGACACATTCACAACAGAGGGTATCTGGTGGATGGCAGGAAAGGACATCGAACTCGGACACCTTAACGACAAGGGTGAGGTTGAAATCAACGAGGCTGACCTTATCAACCTTTCAAAACTCGCGTTCCTTGGTGTCGCTTCTTCAGGACAGAAGATTCTGTTCGCTGGTTCTGACCTTGTGGCTGCAATCTCAAACATCAAGTCGGAGCGTTTCCGTGCAAAGGAGATTGTAACCGTTGACAA
>JABUUG010000239.1:2027-4040 GCA_021443285.1 Bacteroidaceae bacterium | reverse complement strand
GCTTGCGAAATATTATTGCTGCAAGTCAATGAGTGTTTTGGGCTTTTTTCAGGTCTTTCCGCATGAAGAGCGGATGTATATATGCCACTTGTGCCAGTACTTTGGCATGAATTACTGCAGTACTCCTATAGGATTACTCCAGTACTTGGGCATGGATTACTCCAGTACTTGGCATAAAGTACTCCAGTACTTTGGGCATAAAGTACTGGAGAAAGACCAATATAATGCCCCTTTATGTCATAGACGTCTGTCTGTCGGATGTGCCGTGTTGTAGTACTGCTGATAGTCATTAGTAAGTTTTTCCTTGCTTTTTCGTTTGGAATCAAAATAAGTCCGTAACTTTGCGGCTGTATTTAATCAGAAATTAAATGGACAGAAAGAAAGTTTTATTGACGATGGCACTGGCAGGGGCTGCACTACTGTCGGGTTGCACGGACAAAGAGAAGACAGAAAAGCCTGTTGTGGCAGAGAGAGACTGCCTGTATCAAGTATCGACTATTCAGGCACTTACGGCTGGCGACTATTACGGCAGTATGACCGTTGGGGAGTTCCTGAAGCATGGAGACATTGCAATAGGCACTTTTGAGGGCGTAAATGGGGAGATGATAGTCCTCGACGGAGAATGTTATCAGGCATTGGCTGACGGCACCGTCGCTAAACCCGAACATACGGAAACTGTGCCTTTTGGAGCAATAACCTTTTTTGATGCAGACTACACTCACAACTTCAAAGCGGAGATGACATTCGATGCACTGAAGACCGTACTCGACAGCATAGTGAACGAAAAGGGCGCGAACACATTCTATGTTGGGCGCATAGAGGGCGTGTTCCCGGAAATGTCGGTGCGTTCCATAGCGAAACAGAAGGAGCCATACCCCACGCTCGACGAGGCAATGAAGGCAGACCAGAAGGTGTTCGACTATAAGGACCAGCGGGGAACCCTCATTGCTGCCTACTGCCCCGCATACGCTGCCGGTGTGAATGCCGGCGGATGGCATCTGCACTTCCTTTCGGAGGGAAAAGATAAGGGCGGTCATGTGTTGGCATTCCGTATGTCGGAGGGCAAATTGAGCCTCGACCGCACAGACAAGTTCCACATGGAGCTGCCCGACACTGAATACTTCAACAAACTGGACCTCATGAATCAAGGCGAGGCAGTGAAGAAGGTTGAGCAGGGAGGATGAGTGTTTTATTGGTTAATGATTTATTGATTAGTGATTAATGCGGGGCTTCTGAGGCCGTTGCGTCAATAAATCTCCAAATAGTAAATCCCTAAAATCGAAGCCAATAGTAAATATTCTAAATAGTATAATAGTAAATGAAATTATGAGAAATCTGTTTCTAACTTTTGCACTTGTGTGCAGTATCAACAGTTTTGCCGACTCACAGGCAGTGATGAAAAGTCCTGACGGCAAGCTTGTTATGGAGGTCAATGAGAAAGGTGGTGCTGTGGCTTACAGTGTGAAGCTCGCCGAAAAGGTGTTCCTGAAAGACTCGCCGCTCGGACTGGTTCTCAACGACGCCGACCTCTCCAAAGGTCTTGTTATCACGAAGGTAAGCGAGAAAGCCGTGAAAGAGAGCTACACCGTGCCGACCATCAAGCAGCGGAATGTGAGCTACGAGGCTGTACGCTACACCTGTCTTATGGACAAGGACGGCAAGCACGCGCTGACATTAGAGTGCGAGATGACAAACAACGACATAGCCTTCCGCTATGTGATACCGGCACCGAAGAAGGACGAGGCACGCCACGCATCGGTTGTGAAAGAGGAGATGACGGGCTATGTGCTGCCAGAGGACGCCACCACATACCTTGCGCCGCAGATGATACCGATGACAGGCTTTGCCGGCACTGCGCCAAGCTATGAGACGCACATCACGCCAAACGAGCCGATGGGCAAGAACGGATGGGGCGACGGCTATGTGTTCCCCGCCCTCTTCAAGAACGCAGACAAGGGATGGATGCTCATCTCCGAGACCGGCACCAACGGCAACTACTGCGGATGCCACCTG
>JABUUG010000239.1:0-1797 GCA_021443285.1 Bacteroidaceae bacterium | reverse complement strand
ATGGACTCCAGCTGCAACTACGACGAGCAGGTGCGCTACATCGACTTCGCTGCCGCTATGGGCTATGAGTCAGTGCTCATCGACGCACTGTGGGACACACAGATTGGCAGGGACAGGATGGAGAAGCTCGTGAAATATGCCGCATCGAAGAATGTCGGCATATTCCTCTGGTACAACTCTAACGGCTATTGGAACCATGCTCCGCAGGGGCCGTTTGCCGTTATGCACCGCTCGGTGACAAGAAAGAGCGAGTTCCAGTGGCTGAAGAAAATCGGCGTGCGCGGCATGAAGATAGATTTCTTCGGCGGCGACAAGCAGCAGCAGATGCAGCTCTATGAGGACATCCTCTCTGATGCCAACGACAACGGGCTTATCGTAATCTTCCACGGCTGCACACTGCCTCGCGGATGGGAGCGCATGTACCCTAATTTCCTCGCATCGGAGGCTGTGCGCGCGAGCGAGAACCTCCACTTCTCGCAGGGCGAATGCGACAGCGAGGCTCTCTACGCCACCATGCACCCCTTCTGCCGCAACACTGTTGCTTCGATGGACTGGGGCGGTTCTACACTGAACAAATACTACGGCGCGAACAACGACCGTGGCAGCCAGCGCCGCACGTCAGATGTGTTCGCCTGTGCAGCCGCAGTGCTCTTCCAGGCACCTGTGCAGCATTTTGCCATGGCTCCGAACAACCTCACCGACGCCCCGGCATGGGCGATAGACTTCATGAAGCGTGTGCCGACACTGTGGGATGAGGTGAGATACATCGCCGGTGAGCCCGGCAAATATGCAATCCTCGCCCGCCGGTCTGCCGACCGCTGGATAATCTGCGGCGTGAACGCACAGGAACAGCCTGTGCAGCAGATCCTCACGCTCGATATGTTCAAGGCTGGCGACATGGTGAAGCTCTATGCCGACAACGAGAAATTAGAAGGTTCGGTGAAGGACACAAAGATAAACAAGAAGCAGCAAGTGAAAGTGACGATACCGAAGAACGGCGGCATCGTAATAGAGTAGGCATATAGTACAGAATGACAACAATCCCCTCGTCTCAAGTGGATGAGGGGATTGTTGTTTTTCGACACAATAGTGCCGAACACAGTGGCGCATTGTTAATGGTTATTTATGAGAGGGGAGCGTGGCGAGGGCTTTTATCACTTCTCCTGCCAAGAAGAAACCGAAGGTGGCGGTGATGTGGGCGAGGGAACCGTTGAAGGCCGCTTTGTGGTAGGCTTCGGGACTGGTGTCGCCTGCTATGCCGCTGCCCTTGTTTTCAAGCAGTTCGTCGCTATAGACACAGAGGAACTTGCAGGAAGGGAAGGTCTTCTGTTTCTTCATCTTGTTGCGCAGTGCCCTTGCGAGTGGGCAGCCCTGCACCTTCCAAAACTCCGCAATTTTGATTTTTGTGGCATCGAGTTTCAAGGCTGCCCCCATGCTTGAGAAGAAATGGCAGCTGCCCTTGGGCTTTTGGCTTACCACCCGCGTGGCATGGAGGATGAGATGGGCTTTTGGCGTGAGGCTGTCGATGGCGTCGATGATGAAATCGTAGTCTTCAAGAAGGAAGGAGTCTGCGGTTTCCTCGGTGTATATGCCCTCTATCGCGTTGATTTGTGCTTGCGGGTTGATGGTCAAGAGCCGCTGTTTGAGCGCGTCCACCTTTGGTTCGCCGATGGTCTGCTGTGTCGCCATCAGCTGTCGGTTGATGTTCGTCGCAGTAACCTTGTCGGCATCAACAATGGTAAGGTGCTGTATGCCGGTGCGCACAAGACTCTCTGCACACCAGCTGCCCACACCGCC
>JABUUG010000238.1 GCA_021443285.1 Bacteroidaceae bacterium | reverse complement strand
GTAGTGGTATGTCAGTGCCGAGTAGCGGTTCTCGAAGGTGAAGCCCTTCTCCTGCTGGCGGATATGGTCTCTCCAGTCTATGGAGAGGCGGTTGTATTCAGGTGCAAACTGCCCGTTCATGCCCTCTGCCTTCAGCGAGAACTGCAGCAGATAGCTGTCGCCGAGCGCGTAGCTGAACACCACTTTGCCGCCACCTGCAATGCCCGCCTCTAACCGTACAGCCTTGTCGCTCTTGTCCTTAACAGCGAACATCAGGTCTGCGGTGTTTATGTTTGCGGTCTTTGTGGCAAGAGTGTAGGAGAGATGCTGGTCGGCGGCATCAAAGAGCACCACGTCGCCCTTGTCGTCCTTGTCCTTGAAGCCCTTCACAACAGCCTTCTGCACGGTGCCGCCCTTGGTGGAGAGTGTCAGCTCCAGTTTCTCGTTCTTCAGTACAACTCTCTCTTCCTTCATCGACGCTGCCGCCGAGTCCTGGCATACAGCGGCAGGTTTTGCCGCCTCAGCCGTCTTCTTTGCCTCCTGCGCCTTCTTCAGCTCGTTTGCCTTGACGAGCGCGATGGAGTCTTTTCGGTTTTGTTCTGCAATCTGCTCGTCAGTCGGCTTGGTGTACCAGCTGAAGCCGATAAGCACGAGCGCTATGAGAATAAAACCGGTGATTGTGTTTTTATCCATTGCGTGTAAATGTTTGAATTTCTGTATAAAATCGGGCGCAAATTTAGAAATTCATACGTTTCCCACTGTTGTTTTCTCGCTTTTTGGTTATCTTTGCCGCCGAATATTGACACAAAAAGAAACAGCACTTGACATACAATATGAATTATTCTTCATTTATACGCCTTGTCTTTCTCTTCGCTCTGATTTTTCCCTGTCAGGACACTTATGCCCAAGGCGCCGACGTGCTGCTGCCTTCCGACTCCGCCTTTTGCGACAGCAGCCTTTCCTCCGACGCACGCTTCAAGCTTTTTTCGCCGCTCTCCTTTTCCCGTTCCGCCATCAGGGAGGCATTCGACTTCGACACACCCGTACCTAAGAGCGGACTATACACCGACAATTCCGTAACACCCCTTCTGTTGGGGATTTTCATCAGCCGCCCGGAACTGGTGAAGACCACCGACTCCCAGCTGCTGGAGTCTGCCGACATCGAGGAGAACATACAGCAGCCCAACGACAACAGGGTGGAGATTGCCGAGGGGAAGGCAGACGACATCGGGGACATTGCCGACGACATGCCCACAGACCTTGTGGTGCAGAAGCCGAATTTCTGGACGCTGAAGGGCGACTACATGCTGCAGTTCACACAGAACTACATCTCTGCCAACTGGTACAAGGGCGGTGAGAGCAGCTTCTCCTTCCTTGCGGGAGCTGTCTTCGAGGCAAACTACAACAACAAGCAGAAGATAACGTGGGACAACAAGCTGGAGATGCGTCTCGGCTTCCTCACCTCCAAGAGCGACAGCCTGCACGGCATGAAGACGTCGCAAGACCTTCTCCGTCTGACAAGCAAGTTCGGTCTGCAGGCCACAAAACGCTGGTACTACACCTTGCAGCTCATAGCCGCCACACAGTTCACCAAAGGCTTCAAGAGCAACGACCCCCTTGTCTATTCCGACTTCTGCTCGCCCCTGAACATAAACCTCGCGCTCGGTATGTCGTACAAGGTGGAGGCAATAAAGAAGAAGCTCACCGGCTCCATAACCATCGCCCCCCTGTCCTACAACTTCCGCTATGTGGGCCGCCTCGCGCTGTCTCCCAGCTACGGCCTCGATGCAGACAAACACCAAAAGCACGACCTCGGTAGCTCGGTGGTGGCAGACCTCACATGGGACTTGATAAAGAACCTCAAGTGGAAGACACGCTTCTACGCCTACACCACCTACAAGCGCGTTGAGGTGGAATGGGAGAACTCGTTCACCTTCAGCTTCAACAAGTTCGTCACCGCAACCCTATTCCTCTACCCGCGCTTCGACGACGGCGTGCAGAAGGCACACCCCGACGACAGCTACTTCCAGTTCAACGA
>JABUUG010000237.1 GCA_021443285.1 Bacteroidaceae bacterium | reverse complement strand
CTTTAACTCCTCTTTAACTTCCCTTTAACTCCTCTTTAACTCCACTTTCCTTTAACTTCCCATTAACTCCCATTCACTACACATAAAAGAAATTACCTTTTTGCACAGAAGTCATTTGTCTTTAACTCCCTTAACTCCTTTAACTCCACAATAACTCCCCTTTATATTAATATGCGTGGTCGGTCTTAATCTCCTCCTTGTCAAGTTTCTTCTTGTCAATGGCATACCATGCGTAGAAGATGTAAGCGAGGACAAAAGGCACAAGGAACGAAACATAGAACATGGTCTTGAGCGTGAACTCACTGCTGCAACTGTTGGCAAGCGTCAGACTGCTCTGCAGGTCGGCTGTCGATGGATAATAGGCAGTGTTGTTATAGCCGACAACGAGAAGAAGAGACAATACAACGAGTACAACTCCAATGCCCGACGACCATATTCCGCATATAAATGCCTTGCTGAGAATTGTGCGTACTGTGCCGTAAAGATAAAGCACTACGCCAACGAGGAGAAGAACTGTTACCGGCCAAAGGGCAAGCAGATTGTTGAGATACTTGTAGGGCTCCATTACGATAGTGCCGTCGGCAGCCACTGCATAGCCGTCCTTCGTTACCACATGCCAGAGGTATGTGAGGAAGAGTAAGAGGAAGGCTGCAAGACTGCGGACAAGACTTTGCCTTGCCCGGCTGCGGATAGTCTCATCATTCACATTATTTATGATATACAGCGCGCCAAGTGTTTGTGCAAGACAGGCTACCGCCAAACCAAGTACAAGCACCCAAACGCAGAGCAGCGCATCGAGTCCGCAGGAAGCGTTTGCCCAATGGCTGATAACTCCGGCAGAGAGGAAACCGTCTTTCTCTACGATGAAGTTGCTGCCCTCGAAGAATGTGGCAACAGCTCCGCCGAGAAGCAGTGGACCGACAATGCCGTTGATGACGAGGAACGACTGGAACACCAGCGGACCGAAGATGTTGCCGAGCTTGTTCTGGAACTCGTAGCTGACAGCTTGCAGCACAAATGAGAACAGGATAATCATCCACAGCCAGTAGGCTCCGCCAAAACTTGTGCTATAGAACAGCGGGAACGATGCGAAGAATGCTCCGCCAAATGTCACGAGGGTAGTGAATGTGAACTCCCACTTCCTGCCTGTGGAATTTACTACAAGCCGGCACTCCTCTTCAGTCTTACCCAGCTTGAAAATCAATGCGTTTGCTCCCTGAACGAACATCAGGAAAACGAGAAGGGCTCCTAACAACGATACGAGGAACCACCAGTATTGTTGCAAAAATTCGTAAGTCATAGTTGCGGTCCTTTCTTAATTTGTTTGCAGAGAATGTTGATTTCCACACAGAGCAGTGTGGTGAATAGTGCGAGGAAGATGAAGAATGTCAATGCGATAGAGCCGGCACTGATGTCTGAAACGGCAGCATTGACAGGCAGAAGATCTTGGATAGTCCATGGCTGGCGACCTAATTCAGCCACTATCCATCCTGCCTCACTCGCAATATAAGCCAATGGCAGGAGGCAGATAGCTCCCAACTGCAGCCACTTGAACTGCTCAATGTCCTTCTTATAGACGAAGAACAATATGACGAGGAAGCAGAGTATCAGCAGACTGCCCACGCCGACCATCACTCTGAATGCCCAGAAACAGATGGGGATGTAAGGTACAACATCGTCTGCCTTCTCAATATATCCGTAGCCGAAATACTTCATGTTCTCGTTCACCTGCTGCAGCCTGTTCTGTGCATTTGCCTTGTCGCCCTCCTTCATCGCCTTGCGGTAGTCTGCGAGAGCGGTGATGGCAAGCTTTCCTCGTGCCATCTTCTCCTCAACAGAAGGCTCCACCTTTCCGTCGGGGGCAGTATAACCGTTGAGCAGTTCATTTACTCCCGGCACATAGCCATGAACATCGCGGGTGGCGAGGATGGACAGCATATTCGGAACAGCTATGCGGAGTGGAGGTTCCTCTTCTGCCTTATAGTCAGGCTGTTCAAAAGGATTAACCCATGCCACGCC
>JABUUG010000236.1 GCA_021443285.1 Bacteroidaceae bacterium | reverse complement strand
ATCTAATCAAAAATAAAATTCAATACAAACCATTCTCTAATGAACTATTTGGGTTAAAGGCAATAGACATCCGCCGGCTGAGTATGCCTTTCAGCAGGTGTAAGTATGCCATTTACGCCAGTACTTCCGCATAAAGTACTGGCGTAAATGGCATATATAGCTCAGTACTTCATGCTGAAGTACTGGAGAAAAGAGTGTTCAGATGCGGGTCAGTTCGCCCGTTGTGCTGTCCATGATATATCCGCACACCACGACATCCTTCGCCATAAGCGGGTGGTTCTTCACGAGGTCAACGGTCTCCTGCACAGCAGTCCTTGTGTCATCGAAGCCGTGAAGCCATGAGTCGAGGTCTATGCCGCAGTGGCGCATAAGCTGTATGTGCTCCTCGTCCACGCCGCGTTCCTTCATCAGATGCAGCATCTCCTCGGCGTTCATGCCCTGCACACCGCAGCCCGTATGCCCAATGACCATCACTTCCTCCACGCCCAGCTCATAGACAGCCACCAGCAGCGACCGCATTGTGGAGTCGAAGGGGTTGGTGATTGTGCCGCCGGCGTTCTTTATAATCTTCACGTCGCCGTTCTTCAGTCCCAATGCGGCGGGCAGCAGCTGCACCAGCCGCGTGTCCATGCAGGTGACGATGGCAATCTTCTTGTCGGGATACTTACTCGTCTTAAACTCCTCATAACCTTTCGATTCCACGAATCTGCGGTTGTATTCAAGCATTTGTTCTATCATGGTGGTGGGTGGGTTTTAATGGTGGGTTATATAAATTAGCTTGAGGCATTTTGAGAACTCTCCTTTGTCAGATAGATAATGATGTGCGGCTGTAGGGAACTAATTTATAGAATCCGCCTATAATAGTCTGAGATATTCGTCCGTCTCCGCAGCTACAAGCCTTCTCTTTCCCTCATAAACTCATCGGCTACATACAGATTGCCATAGAGATAGAGGCCTGTGCTCTTGTCATGGAGGTCGGCACAAGTCCGACTCTCATAGAAGAGTTTTAGTGCTTTTATCGGTTCTATGTTCATACGTCGGGAAATCTCTTCGCAGATTATGCCGATGCGGTTGCTTATGATGATTTCCTGTATGATGGGAGATTTCATGGGATTGTTAGAGTTGCTCTGCTCCATGATAGGTAAGATGTTTGTCTATGATGTCTTGCAGGAGCAGGCACATCTGGTTGTTGGGTCGGTGTTCGGAGAGTTTTTCCAAAGCTTTATCTTTGGCAATAAGGTCTGCCATATAGAGATTTATGGTATCTATCACGCGGTCATCGGCGACACCCCCCTCAATGTAGTCGTATGCCATCCATGGACGCTCGCCAAGGCAGCTTGCAACGATAAAGTCGAGCCATTCCTCGTCGTAGGCGTCAAATACCTTGCAACGATAGTCGGCAAGAATGGCATCTCTGTCCAGCTCATATACATTCAGCACTGGATTCAAATGGTAACGGTCAGCCTTTCTTACTGCCCAATCTGCAGCTTGCTGACGAATGTCAGTAATATAGAATCCTTTACCGAAATCGAGATTCTCTCTGCCAGCATCAGATCGCGGCGATAGGATGGCCTCTGTGCCACCATGATATACGGTTACGCTCATGCCTTTGCCTCCCATTCGTTCATAAGTCCGATGATATCCTGAACCACATTTTCACGGCTCTCGGTATGTAGTACATTGTAATGGGGGTAGATATAGTTTTCTATCACATCAAGACGTTTCAGGCGGGCATACACTTCTTGATAGCTCTGCCCTAAAGTACGAGCCGTCGCCTCAATGCATGTTGCAACGAAAGCGAGTCGTATTTGGACCTGGTTGAGTGTTGTCTTGTCCATACTGCTGATGTCCTTTAACTTCCAGTTATTTATGACTACTGTTTTGATATTTCAACTGCCAAAGTTACGGTTATGCGAGTGCAATCAAGCTCGCTTGAATTCTTTCAGTCGCTTCGCTTTGGGAAAGCGTCCAAAGGCCGAGCGGCCGAGCGTGAAATCAAGAAACGAAATAAAGTCCGGT
>JABUUG010000235.1 GCA_021443285.1 Bacteroidaceae bacterium | reverse complement strand
TTAACTCCTTTAACTTCTTTAACTCCCTTAACTCCAATTTATAGAACCCACCTTTTCATTTATGAATAATGTACCAGCGGAGGCTACTCCCTCACTCCTCCCTTATCCGCACTTGACACACATGCCGCATAGTGCTGCAGTGCCCTGCTCACCTCACGGTTACGTTTCAGCGGCACAAACTCACGTGCAGCAAGTTCCTCATCCGTCAGACGGACGTTTATCGACCTGCCAGGAATGTCTATCTCTATCATGTCCCCATCCACGATCTTGCCTATTGCACCACCAGAAGCCGCCTCAGGCGATATATGTCCTATTGACAGACCTGATGTGCCACCAGAAAAACGGCCGTCTGTTATCAGGGCACATTCTTTCCCAAGATGACGGCTCTTAATGTAAGACGTCGGATAAAGCATCTCCTGCATACCCGGACCACCCTTCGGACCCTCATGCGTTATCACGACACAATCACCTGACTCAACCTTACCCCCTAAAATCCCATCACAGGCATCCTCCTGAGATTGGAATACGCGGGCAGGACCGGAGAAATGCCATAGTGAAGGATCAACACCTGCAGTCTTCACTACACAACCGTCCTTCGCAATGTTGCCGAACAGAACAGCCAGACCGCCATCCTTTGTGTAGGCATGCTGCAAATCACGTATACATCCGCTTGAACGGTCTGTGTCAAGACTCTCCCACATTGCACTCTGAGAACCCATCTTCGTCGAGAAGCGTCCACCGGGAGCACTTCCATATATCCTCAAAGCCTCCTCATTAACCACCTTACCGCCCACTGTGGCTACCCCCCCTTTAGGAGGCAGGGGGGCTTCGATTATATCGTACTTTTCCAGTGCTTCACTTACAGTCATGCCGTCAACGCGCTTGCAATCCATGTTTATTAAACCGCCTTTTCCAAGCTCTCTCATTATGCCCAAAATGCCACCAGCACGGTTACACTCCTGCACACTGTACCTCTGGGTGTTCGGAGACAACATACACAAGCATGGAACCCTGCGAGACAACGCGTCAATATCCCGCATACTGAAATCAACACCGCCCTCGCGAGCCACCGCCAGCAAGTGTAGAATCGTATTCGTCGAACCACCCATCGCAATATCCAAAGACATCGCATTCATGAAAGCCGCACGCGTCGCTATGCTCCGCGGCAACACCCCCTCGTCCCCCTCACCATAATACTTCCACGCGTTCCTGACAATCACGCGCGCAGCGTCACGAAACAGAGCAACCCTGTTCACATGAGTCGCAACAATCGTACCGTTACCCGGCAAAGACAAACCAATAGCCTCTGTCAAAGAGTTCATCGAGTTCGCGGTGAACATACCCGAACAACTGCCGCAACCCGGACAGGCCCGGCCCTCAATCTCAGCCAGTTCAGCGTCGCTCACCGTCTCGTCACCCCCCTTCACCATCGCAGTAATCAAGTCTGCATTCTCACCACGCCAGCGACCCGCCTCCATCGGACCGCCAGAGCAGAACACCGTTGGAATGTTCAGACGCATAGCAGCCATAAGCATACCCGGAGTAACCTTGTCGCAGTTCGATATGCAAACCATTGCGTCAGCCTTATGGGCATTCACCATATACTCCACACTGTCTGCAATAATCTCACGCGATGGCAGAGAGTAAAGCATGCCGTCATGCCCCATCGCAATACCGTCATCAACAGCTATCGTATTAAACTCGGCAGCATAACAACCCATAGACTCTATCTCCTCCTTCACGATCTGACCCACCTCATGCAAGTGAGTATGGCCCGGAACAAACTGGGTGAACGAATTCACAACAGCTATCACAGGCCGACCGAACATCTCACGCTTCATACCGGCAGCAACCCACAGCGCACGGGCGCCAGCCATACGCCTGCCCTCAGTACAAATACCACTCCGCAGACCACGCTTCAAGACATTCACACCATTCAAAAACATTTCACACCTTTCCATATCATTTTATTTTCTTAAATTGACGAACACATCTTCCTTTAACTTCCCCCCAGATAAGCCCCCAAATATCTCCTGTCCCAATT
>JABUUG010000234.1 GCA_021443285.1 Bacteroidaceae bacterium | reverse complement strand
AACTCCTTTAACTCCCTTAACTCCTTTAACTCCTTTAACTCCTTTAACTCCCATTTATAGAACATACCTTTAAGGATAAACAGAAGAATCGCTTCCCCCTTTTAGAAGTTCATCATGAACACTCCGCATATACGGTTGTTGTGGAGGTTGTTGTACTCACTGCTTTCGCCGAAAGCTTTGCGTAGGGCGTAGCTGCCCTCTATTCCTGTGCTGAACAGTTCGGAGATATGCCACACTGCGTTCACATTTACGGTCAGGCCCAACTTGGTGAGGTCTTTGTATTTTCTCTCTGCCGGTGTTGTATATTCTGTGGCGAAGTTCCTGATTACGCTCGCGGTGGCGGAGGCAAATACTTTTGGAGAGAAGTTGTATTGCACCGCTCCTAACGCACCTATGGAGTATGTCGGCTTCAGCACACCCAGAGCTTCTGCTTTGTCTGATGGCAGCAAGTCCATTCCTGCTCCGTTGGTGGCGGTGAAGAGGTTGGCTATGCCGCATCCTCCCTGTGCGATGGCGAAGAAGTCAAATTTGCCGGCTGTCAGCTTTGAAGAGAGCTTCAGTCCCCAGCTGAGCACATAGCTTGTCTTTTCCGCTATATGGTCGTAGTATGTTATGGGTCGCAGTATTCCTGACAGCCGTATGTGGTTTTGCTCGTTCCATGCGTAACGCACATACATGGGGAATGACGGTATGCGCTGGTTCACTTCAACCTCTGCATCCCATTTAGTGCTGTCTGCCGGGTGGTAGTGTGTGTAGCTCACTTTGGGCATTTCCACTCCGATACCGGCTGCAATGTGTTTGCCGAGGTCGTGCTGGTAGTTTATGCCCACCGAAGAGTGCGCGCTGGAAGACGCGGGACGCTTGGAGTTTATGACGTAGGGCGCAGCCACGCGGTCGTCGTAGAGGCTGGTCATGTATCCGCAGGTTATGTTGCGGTATTTCATGTATATCTGGCTCACCTTTACGCGGTAGGTGTTGTCTCCTTCGGCATCGAGGTTGAGGCTGACGAAGAGTCCCACCTTGTTCTGCGTATTCGGGAAGCCCACGATGTTGAAGTAAATCTGGCTGCTTCCCGCCGACATCTGGAAGAGCTGCTTGTTGGCATTCCGGGCAGGTTCAAGCTGGTCCACTCCCATACCTGTAGCGTTGTTCACAGGGTTTCCCCAGTCCAGCGCGGCGGTGAAGCGCAGACGTACACCCGAACTGAAGTAGAACTGGTCTTTGAAGCCCACTATGGCGAAGTGCGGCTCATACTTGAACTCCTGGTTGAACGGTGAGTTCGCCAACAGCGTCTTGTACATCTTCGCGCTGTCGGCAAGACTTATCTTGTCCTTGCCCACAAACACCCGCAGTGCAGGCTCCTTTTCCTGGGCATAAATGACACTTGCGCAGCATAGCAGCATAACAAAAAGGGATAACCGGAAGGTGTTGCCTCTAAAAAAGCGCGAAGCCCCTGCCTTCGCACTGTCAGAATGGTTTTTCATGTGTAAGGTGTTTTTGTTTTCGGTGGTTGTTTACAGACCCCACCTTTGTGCCTCTGGCATTTACCGGGTGTGGAAATCCGCAGCAAAGTTAAGCCTTTTTTGCTTACACTGCCAAGGATGTTCGCCCATTTCTTTAATTGCAGGCGAATATTTCGCTAAAGGTGGATGGTAAAAGGTTTGAGAAAGCAGATGCTAAATTACGCTGGTTTACATAAATCACACACCTTTATGTTCTTGTCTCAAATCAATATGCGTGGGGTTTTATTGACTGATTTCGGTATAGGTGGCTGTTGTAAGTGCTTTGTTATGACTGCATTTCATAAATTTGCCGGGTAATATATACAGAGTGTTATCATGAAAAACCAGAATAATCAGGGTGTCAGCCATGCCCCTGAAGCCTCTGAAGGCGCGACGTCGATAAACCCTATCCGTCAGGCGGGGCCTTTCTGTTTCAACCAGGCCCTGCTCGACAATATGGCCTTCTTCTCTGAGGCCACATGGGCCATAGACATGGCTACAAAGAAGGTTTATGTGCTGACGGACAGGATAAACCGTGAGATGGAGGGCAGGGTGCTCACCTTTGAGGAG
>JABUUG010000233.1 GCA_021443285.1 Bacteroidaceae bacterium | reverse complement strand
ATGGTTTGTATTCAAGCGGTTGTCTTCAGAAAAGTCATTTGTCTTTAACTCCTTTAACTCCCTTAACTCCCTTAACTCCAATTTTCAGAACCCACCTAAAACATGAAACACATTGTTCTCCCAATTCTCGCATTGTGTGGGCTTATGGCATCACCGCAAGCAGGCGCGCAGGGCACAGACCGGAAAAATCCGCTCTATGCCTTTGTGCCTAAGGGCTATGTGATAACATCGGAACACAAAGTGGGCGACCCGAACCAGGACGGCATCTACGACAAGGTGCTTATCGTCAGGAACACCCTGAAGAGCAAGATAAACAAAGAGACGCAGGAAGACAACAACCGCGGCGGAATGATAATCCTGTTCGGCACAAACAACAACGGATACAGGAAAGCGGCGGAGAATCTCGACTGCTTTTCTCCTAAGGCGATGGAAGAAGACCGTAAGGAGAATCTGTATGTTAATATAGAATTGGAAAACAACAGGCTGGTTTTTGGATTCAACAATTACCCTTTTGGATTCTGCGAGTTTGTTCTCCGCTATCAAGATGACAGATTCAAACTGATAGGATACATGTCTAAGAATATGCGCGACATATTCACCCTGAAGGAAACAAGCATCAACACACTTACAGGCAAGAAGAGGGAACTGACCAACATACTGACGGAGGAGGAGATAAGGAAGAGCTATGATGCCGATCCTGACAATTACAAAGATGAGTTCACCGAAAAGTGGACGACACTTGGGCGCAAGCCTCTGATTGACTTCACCGATATAAAAAACTATGATGAACTGGATTGGCCCGGCAGCATGGAGTCCCTTATCCGGAATGCAGCCTTTCTGCCGAAGGGGTTTGCGATAAAATCCGAGCACGAAGTGGGCGACCTTAACAAGGACGGGCTGAGAGACAAAGTGCTCATAGTCAAGAAGGTTCAGCCGAAGGAGACAGGCATTGATGAGAACACGGGCAAGCCTGTCTATGAGAACAGCGAAGGGATGATAGTGCTGTTCGCCACGAAAGGCGGCGGATACACAAAGGCGGCGGAGAACCTCAACGGCTTTGACGCGGAAAAAGCAAGCCGGTATCCGAATCACCTGGCAGAGCTTTATGTTTATGAACAGGAGCCATCCTGCCTGAAATTCGGTTATATCGTCGAGGCTGAAGGCGAATGGACCTATACATTCCGATACCAGAACGGCGGTTTCAAGCTCATTGGCTATGACTACAGCAACAGCAAGTACGTCAATAGAACAGATATCAGCATAAACTTCCTCACATGTAAGAAGCAAGAGAGGTATTGCACAGCAGAATGGGACGAAGGAATAGAAGACTACAAAGAAAAGACCGACGAGAGATGGACAAAGATAAAGCGCAAGCCCCTGCTCGACTTCACGGAGATTGAGGACTACCACAACAGTTTCGCCATAGATGATTAAAGGCAATATCTATTAAGGGGAGTTAAAGGGGAGTTAAAGAGGAGTTAAAGGGGAGTTAAAGGGGAGTTAAAGGGGAGTTAAAGAGGAGTTAAAGGGACAATAGTCCTGAACTTCAAATACATATGTCACTTTAACTCCACTTTAACTTCACAATAACTTCACTTCACTCCCATTTATAGGACCCACCAAATAACCTGCGCACCACTACATTGCACATTTACCAAATAAAATAACTACTATGAGAAAGACCATTATCCTACTGTTTGCATTTTTTGCAATCAGCGTAACATCTTACGCCTCTTCTTCGGCCGACGACAACACCATTGAGGCGTATTACAACAGGCTGGCTGACCTGAACCGCAGTTTCAAGATGACAGGCGGCACAAGCATCACTTGCTTTGCAAAGGCACTGTCCAAGTATCTGCCCTTTGACGAAAAGGAAGACGCAGAGTCTATTGATAATGCCAATGGGTATATCCATGTATTTACTGAGGGCGACGGCCTGTATAGTGTTGAGTACGCCGTTTGGAAATGCAGCGATGGCAAGCGGCTGTATATAGTGAGCTATTACATCAACGAAACCGTGGGGACAGGCGACTTAGTAAAGCCCGGCAAGTGCAGCGCGACACACTACAGCGGCATCATCTATCTTACCGAAGACGGAAAATACCGTGCAGTGGCAAACGCGGGATGTCAGGCCTATCTGTATAACGCGCAGACCAAGACACTTGAGCCGATAAAGTTCCCTGCTGACAGGCTAAAGAAGCCTTCTCGCGGCATTACACCGATTTATCAGTTTACACTGCCCCAAAAAGGCAAGAACATAAAGGTGCAGATAGGCACCAATATAGAAAATCGAGAGGAATTCCAGCTCGTATGGAACGGCAAGAACGGATTTATCTGCAAGTAACAAGTAAATGAGAAAGACCATTATTCTACTGTTTGCATTTATTGCAATCGGCGTAACATCTTACGCATCCCATCCCGACGAAGAGGTTTCCAAGGAAGCACATTACAACAAGCTGGCTTACCTGAACCGCAGTTTCAAGATGGCAGGCGGCACAAGTATCACTTGCTTTGCACAGGCACTTTCAGAATACCTGCCCTTTGACGCCAAGGCAAACCCTGACCCCGACGGCCCCGATGAAACCATCATTGACAATGCCAACGGATACATTCACCAGTATATTGACGGCTCTGGCGATTATACTGTTGACTATGCCGTATGGCAATGCAGCGACGGAAAGCGGTTGTACATAGTTAGCTATTACACTACCGAACCAATATATCCCGGTATTTCCAGACCGAAGCCAGGCAAATGCAGTGAGACACATTTCAGCGGCATAATCAATCTGACCACGGATGGGGAGCATCAGGCAGTGGCAAATACGGGTTATCAGGCTTATCTTTACAATGCGCAGACCAAGATGCTTGAGCCGATAGAGTTCCCTGCTGACAGGATAAAGAAACCGTCTCCCGGCGTTACCCCGCTATACAAACTGTTCCTGCCACGAAAGGGCAAGAACATAGAGGGGCGGATAGGCACAAATGGAGAAAAGCAGGAGATATTCCGCCTCGTGTGGAACGGCAAAAACGGGTTTGTCTGCCAAGACTACCCGGAAGACCGTGTGGAGGCTTATCTCTACAACAACGGCACATTCACTAATGTGCGCACCGCTCCGAACGGGGCAGTGAAGGTACAACTGCCGCACGAAGGCTTCAACTACAGCTTCATACTTGTGGACTATAACAACGGCTGGTGGAAGATTGAAGCTGCCGCAGAGGCAGAGGGAAATGAGGCAGTGGAGGCGATATGCGACAAGGCTGTTGGCGGCTATATCCATTACTCATGCGTCGAAGTATCTTGCAACCATGCAGAGCCTGTTTTCTATCTGCGTGCCACGCCCAACGACAATGGCAAGGTGGTATGGCAGACAGATGAACAAGTCACGCTACGCCCGACGGGAGTGACGAAAGACGGCAAATGGTGGAAACTGAAGACGGCAAACAGCAAGTATGAGGGATGGGCGCCCGTAGAGACTATCTGCACAAACCCTCTGACGAGCTGCAGCTAAATCTGGGGGAGTTAAGGGAGTTAAAGGAGTTAAGGGAGTTAAGGGAGTTAAAGGAGTTAAAGGAGTTAAAGACA
>JABUUG010000232.1 GCA_021443285.1 Bacteroidaceae bacterium | reverse complement strand
CTAATCTGCTCAATAAAAACTCTCAAAATGCCTCAAGCTAATTTATAGAACCCACCTTAAGCGCAAAAAAGGCGGCACGTCAATCAACGTACCGCCTTTATTATATTATTAATGTCTCCTTATTCGTTTGGCAGGGCTATCTTCCTTACTGTCTTTCCCACCTTTATTATATAGCATCCGCGGCTCAGCCCATTCAGCTCTATGTGCTGCGAATCGCTTGTTATGCGCACCACCATGACCTGCTGTCCAGTGATGCTATATACTCTCAGCACCTCCCCGGCGGCATTCTCCACATAGAGCGTGCAGTCGGAAACCTTGATGCTCACCTCCGAGACCACAGCACTTTCCATAGGCTCGGCGCTGATGGACGTCTCTGCATAGACAGGAGTCGCGCAGGCAAGGAGGGTGAAAAACAATATACGGGTAAAGGTTTTCTTCATGGTCAAAGGATTAGATGTTATGACAATACACTATGCATTGTGGCTGCAAAAGTATATATAAGCCAACTTATTTCCAAACATTCCTTAACATTTTTTCATATTTCCTAACAAAAGGGGCAAAATAACGCCACAACAGGGCAAAATACGCCATAACATGGATGTCATAAACCAGAAATAATCATCCAACCGAAGCGATTAATATGCCGTGGGGAATACCTTTATCACCCACAACTGACAGACCTGACAGATGTGCCTATGCCACTTACGCCAGTACTTGGGCATGAATTACTCCAGTACTCCTATAGGATTACTGCAGTAATCGGGCATGGATTACTCCAGTACTTTGGGCTCAAAGTACTGGAAAAAGTCTTATCCTTGTGGCACAAATGCGTATAAGGCAGGCCTGAAAACCGGCTATGTGATTGTGAGTCAAGGCATATTGCCATCATAAATACAGGACAAACACAATCAAATAAGAAAAACTCAGGGTGGCAGAGTTAATTATCTCCAGCACCCTGAGTTTTTTATATGTATGGAAGCCCTGCGATGCCGAGTAAGCCTTGAGGAGGATTCCGATACGTTATGAAAGCAGCTATGCCCTACAGTCCGAGAACGGTCTTCTGCATCCAGTAGAGGATTATGCCGACAAGGTAGCCGACGAAGGCTATCCATGTGATGTTCTTCATGTACCAACCGAAGGAAATCTTCTCCAGTCCCATAACGACGACACCTGCGGCAGAACCGATGATGAGCATTGAGCCGCCCACACCGGCGCAGTAGGCAAGAAGCTGCCAGAAGACGCCGTCCATAGAGAGCACTGTGCCGGGATTCGGGTCGATGACATACATCTTCATGCAGCCCGCAACGAGAGGCACATTGTCAACGATGGACGAAAGCACGCCGATGACACCCGTTACGACGTAGTAGGAAAGGTCGCCCAGAGGTGCGAAAGCAGCATCCAGTCCCTGGCCGAGCTGCAGCAGTGCGCCTATGGTTGAGAGGCAGCCTACAGCCATGAGTATGCCGAGGAAGAAGAGTATAGTCGCCATGTCAATGCGCGAGAGCATTGAGGTGATGCGCTTCTGCGTGCCATGGTTGTCATGTCCACGGTGGAGGTTGGCATAGAACAGCTCCGTAACGGTCCAGAGAATGCCGAGGATAAGGAGTATGCCGACAAACGGCGGCAAATGGGTGATGGTCTTGAATATAGGCACGAAGATGAGTCCGCCCACACCGAGATAGAAGATTATCTTGCGGTTGCGCTCAGGCAGGTCATGCTTTTCCGCACCGTCAGCACTGACTTTCGGCATAACCAGCTCGCCCTTGAGCTTCAGCGAGAGGATGTAGGCGGGGATGACCATCGAGGCAATGGATGGGACGATAATCTCCTTGATGACACCACCGGCAGAGATGAAGCCTCCGTTCCAGAGCATGATTGTCGTAACGTCGCCGATTGGGGAGAACGCTCCGCCGGAGTTTGCGGCAATGACGACGAGCGAGGCGTAGATGAGGCGGTCCTTCTGGTCGGCGATGAGCTTGCGCAGAATCATAATCATCACGATGGAAGTGGTGAGGTTGTCAAGGATTGCGGAGAGGAAGAATGTGAGGAAGGCTATGCGCCATAGCAGGGAGCGTTTGCTCTTGGTCTGCAACAGGTCGCGTACGAAG
>JABUUG010000231.1 GCA_021443285.1 Bacteroidaceae bacterium | reverse complement strand
CGCGTGCGCGCCTATATAATTAATGTGTTCATATATCTCATCGGCGAGCACATAGAGGTTGTCGTGCTGCATGATGACCTCTGCGAGAGCCTCCAGTTCGTCCTGCGAATATACGCTTCCGGTGGGGTTGCTTGGTGAGCAGAGGATGAGCATCTTGGTCTTTGGCGTAATGGCTGCGGCAAGCTGCCCGGGGGTTATCTTGAAGTCCTGCTCTATGCCTGCCTCGATATATACCGGTTCTCCTCCCGCGAGTTTCGCCATTTGCGGATAGCTCACCCAGTAAGGTGCAGGAATGATTACCTCATCGCCATCGTTCACGAGAGCCATGAGTGTGTTGCACACGCTCTGCTTTGCGCCGTTAGACACAAGAATCTCGCTGGTCTTGTACTCGAGTCCGTTCTCGTTCTTCAGCTTTGCGGCGATTGCCTCGCGCAGGTCGGCATATCCCGGTACGGGCGAATAGGTGGTGATGTTGTTGTCTATCGCCTTTTTCCCGGCCTCCTTGATGTGTGTTGGAGTCGGGAAATCGGGTTCGCCTACGCTGAGATTGATTACGTCAATGCCTTGCGCTTTCATTTCCGCACTCTTCTGCGACATTGCCAATGTTGCGGAAGGCGCCAGTCTGTTTAGTCTGTCAGATAACTGCATAATGGATTTTATATTTTTATGTTCAATTTTCGTTCAATAATTACGGAGAGTTAAAGGTTCAGTGTATGCCCCATCCTTGTTTTTTTCGTTTCCAGATAGCGGCGGTTGTATTCGTTTGGAGTAACCTGTATGGGTATGTTTTCGGTTATCTCCAGCCCATACGCCTCCAGTCCGATGCGTTTCACTGGATTGTTTGTGAGCAGGCGCATCTTGTGTATGCCGAGTTTCTGCAGGATTTGCGCGCCGCATCCGTAGTCGCGCTCATCGGGTTTGAATCCGAGATGTATGTTTGCATCCACCGTATCCTCGCCCTGCTCCTGCAGTTTGTATGCCATTATCTTGTTCATCAGCCCGATGCCTCTGCCTTCCTGCTGCATATAGATTATCGCGCCCTTACCCTCTCTGTCTATGGCTCTCATTGCGCTGTGCAGCTGTTCGCCGCAGTCGCAGCGTTTGCTGCCGAGGATGTCTCCTGTAGCGCAGGATGAGTGGACTCTTACGAGCACAGGCTCGTCTTCTTCCCACTCGCCCTTAATCAGTGCAAAATGCTCAAGGCCGTTGCTTTTCTGCCGGAACGGTATCATGCGGAAGTTGCCGTATTCCGTCGGCAGACTCACCTCCACGCCCATCTCCACAAGGCTTTCCTTTTTCAGGCGGTAGGCGATGAGGTCTTTTATGGAGATGAGTTTCATGCCGTACTGCCGTGCGAACTCGTGCAGTTGTGGCAGTCTTGCCATCGTACCGTCCTCGTTCATTATCTCCATGAGCGCCGCTGCCGGGTATAGTCCGGAGAGTTTGCAGAGGTCTATGGCAGCCTCGGTGTGTCCGCTTCTGCGCAGCACGCCGTTGTCCTGGGCATACAGAGGGTTGATGTGCCCCGGTCTGCCGAATGTCTCTGGTTTGGAGTTCGGGTCGGCGAGAGCCTTTATGGTTTCTGCCCTGTCTTTGGCGGACACTCCCGTCGAGCATCCTTCCAGTTTGTCTATGGTTATTGTGAACGGTGTGCCGAGCAGCGACGTGTTGTCCTGCACCTGATGCGGCAGTCCCAGTTCCGCGCATCTCGACATCGTTATGGGTGCGCAGAGCAGTCCACGTGCGTTTTTCAGCATGAAGTTCACCTTTTCTGCGTCTATCTTTTCCGCAGCAATTATCAGGTCGCCCTCGTTTTCGCGGTCTTCATCGTCCACGACAATCAGGAATTTCCCCTCCCGGAAATCCTCGATCGCTTCTTCTATTGAATTTAACTGGTTCATATCGTTTGTTCTTTAATAATTTTCAGCAGTTCGTCGCTTACGTGCACGATGGTTTGTATGTCGTGCAGCAGCAGTTTGCGGCGATAGACGGCGAGCAGGTAAATCAGTCCGCCCAAGGGAAGGAACCATCCCATGATGCGTCCGCCTTTCGGGCTTAGCTTGAAATCTATCAAGTTGTATCCGCTGATGATGGGATAATCCATCAATTTGTTCAGTACCAAGAG
>JABUUG010000230.1 GCA_021443285.1 Bacteroidaceae bacterium | reverse complement strand
AAAATACGGCATTCCGACCGAACGGCTGACGCGCGAGATGCTTCCCGCCTTCATGCTGCAATGCGAGACGGACGGCAAAACCGCGCACATCACGACACAGGACTTGAAGACTCACTTCAACTCATGGCTACAGAAACGGATAAACTACACAAAGCAAGATGAAATCAATAAGCGAACTGCTGCAGCGGACAGAAGACGCGCATTTAACGCGCTCCCTGCTTCAGCAAAAGACTACGAGGTCGGCTTTTAGTCTGCCGCGCGCCACGGCGGCGGAATGGCAACGGCTGATGCAAGCCGCGTACATCGCGGAAGTGGCTTTCAGGGGCATGGACTACAAGCCCAACGCCGACACCGCGGAGATATTCAGGCAGACGGCCGACGCGCTCACAGGGCGCAAAAACGGCCTGTTCCTTTGCGGCAAGGTGGGCAACGGCAAGACAACGCTCCTGCACGCCCTGCAGAACGCGATGAACTGGCTGACCGAGAAAGGCTGCTACGACAACGGCAGGAACAGCGGCCTGGTGATTGTCTCGGCAAAGAGCATCACGGAAAGGAACTGGCTTGACACGGCGCGTACTGAATGCGCGCTCGGCATAGACGACCTTGGGTGTGAAGCCGTGGAGCAGCAGTCATACGGCAACATATCGACCCCGATAATAAACCTTATTGAGCACCGCTACGAGAACAGGCTCTATACGGTGATAACAAGCAACCTGACAGCCGCGGACATAAAGGGGCGTTACGGAGAGCGCGTGGGCGACAGAATGCGCGAACAGTACGGCATAGTGGCTTTCAGGGGCGAAAAGAGTTTCAGACAATGACAACGGCGGAATGGCTTGAGCGCGAGCTTGCGGCATGGAACGGCGAGAAGCCGCGGCGCACAATGAGGCACAGGGAGCATGAACTGCAGGCGGCCTGCGTGAAATGGTGGCGGCTGCAATACAGGGACGCGGACTTCGTCCGTCTCCTCTACGCCGTCCCGAACGGCGGCAAGAGGTCGGTCTATGAGGCGGCGGCTTTCAAGGCGGAGGGCGTGGTGGCAGGTGTCAGCGACCTGAATCTCGACATGGCTTCCGCCGACGGACGGCATCACGGCCTGCGGATAGAGATGAAGCAGGGCGGCGGACGGCAGTCGGAACACCAGAGGACATGGCAGCAGGCCGTGGAACGGCAGGGCTACAGGTATGAGGTGGTGAGGAGCGTGGACGAGTTTATCGCTCTTATAGGCGAATATCTCGGGGACGACGCGACAGGCACTGGACACTAAACACCAAACATCATGGCGAGAACAACAGACGAGAAACTGGCGGAAGCCATTGCAAGGACAAGGGCTGAAATCGCCGAAAAAGCGGCAAAGATGAAGAGGCTGCGCGAACAGGCGGAGATGGCGGACAGGCTGCGCTTCGCCGAAGACTACGGCCAGACGATAGCGGACATGGGACACCCTATGCCGCTCACCGACATAACGCGGACGCTCTACAACGCCCTTGATTGGGGCGAAAGGTAATCACTAACCACTAAACAGAAACTACTATGGGATTTCTAAAGGAAAACTTTGACAAGGTGCTTCACTTCTCCATCAGCGCGGCGGTGATGTTCGCGCTCACGGCGTGGCTATGCCCGGTCCTTATAGCGGCTCTCGTAACGCTGCTCTTCGGGACGATAAAGGAGTGGCACGACATGCAGTACACGGAACGCTTCGACATGGGCGACTGGCTCGCGGACATAGCAGGCATAGCGGTGGGCTTCCTGCTCTGCTGGGCGACGGTCGGCGTGGCTTCATGGGGCTTCTGAAAAAGACTATGTACTTGGCGGACGGCGGCGCGTCGCGGCGGTCTCACAAAAACCTGAGAAACCGAGAACGGAGATAGGCGCGACCGCCGCCGATAAAGCGAGAATGAAACCAACAAAACATATTACAAACCTTAAAAACAAAAGACTATGCTGAAAAGTATTGAGGCCCTGATGGGCAGTAAAGTTATTGTAAGGGCAGACCACGCTGGTGTGTTCTACGGAGTTCTTAATGAGGTGCAGGAATGCGGCGACAAGTACGCCGTCGAACTGACGCAGTGCCGCAGGATATGGTACTGGAGCGGCGCGGCATCATTGAGCCAGTTAGCGAATGATGGCGTGAGAAAGCCCGACGAGTGCAAGTTCACGATAACGCTTGACAG
>JABUUG010000022.1:15688-26758 GCA_021443285.1 Bacteroidaceae bacterium | reverse complement strand
CACTCCCCCCAGTTACCACCCCCCAATAACTACACTTCACTCCCATTTATAGAACCCACTTTATCTGAGAATGCCGTTATATGGTTCCACAGCGGTTCGATGAGCGGTGAGTTGAGGTAGCGAGCGGGGATGTCGCTGGTCTTCCTGCCAACGAAATACTTCATGGTGTCGTCGGCATGGAGGGCTCGTATGGCTGGCGCTGCACCCTGCTCCGGAGTCTTGATAATCGGACGGAAGAAGAGGTCGGCGATGGTGTCATACCAGCGGTCCATGTGTATCATATTGCTGTTGACAATGCCCGGGTCGCACACATTAATATATATATAGGGATTGCGGCGTGCGAGGGCGATGGTGTAGAGGAGCAGTGCCTGCTTGGAGTCGCTGTATGAGAGCAGGCGGCTGAAATGCTGTTCGCCCCAGTTCTGCCAGTCGGGTGTCAGGCGACCGAACCTCACCATTAGCGACACCATATTGAGTATGCGCCCGCCCTTTGGGATTTGCGGCAGCAGCAGGTTTGTGAGGACTGCCGGAGCGAGGTAGTTCACTGCTATAGTGTTCTCGTAGCCGTCAACTGTGGTGGAATAACCATTGGAGATGACGCCAGCATTGTTGAACAGCGCATCAACGGTAATGCCCTGAAGACCTGCGGCAAACTGCCGGACGGAGGCGAGGGAGGACATTTCCACTTGGCGCACCTCGATGAGTGCATTGGGCAGAGTGGAGAGGATTTCCTGCCTTACAGCCTCTCCCTTCTCGACATTGCGGCACGCCATAATTACACGCCATCCTTCGGCAGCCATAGCCTTCACCGTACAGGCGCCGATGCTTCCGGATGCGCCCGTAATGACGATTACTTTATTTCGCGCAGTTCCTTCCATAGTTTTTCGGGTATGTCGTTGCAGTTGTGGCAGCAGACCATGCGGTCGGAATACATTCGCGCCATGCAGTAGTCGCGGTGGTCGCATCCGCTGCGCGTGCTGATGTCGCCGGCGCGCAGCTTGTTCACGAAGTCGGGGTCGTTGACGAGTGCGCGTGCCATCTGCAACAGTTCGAAGCCTTCGCCGAGGACGCGCTCTATGCCCTGACGCGAGACGAGACCGCCGACATAGATGAGAGGCAGACGGAGCTCCTTGCGGAAGAGCTTGGCATTGTCGAGGAAATAGCACTCCTTGAAATCGTACTGGCGTATCATCCACTTGCCAAAAAGCTCTATGACAAGTTTCTGCGGCCACGACTTCCACGGCATATAGTAGGCCATAGACTTGGTGGGGATTCGTCCGCGCATGACCGCCATGGGCGCTTTCGACACAAAGCCGGATGTGAGGACGATGGCATCCACTCCTCGGCGTTCTATCTCTCGCGCTATCTCGATGGATTCGGGTATCTGTATGCCGCTCTTGAAACCGTCCTCCATATTATGTTTCACGACGAGCGCCATATTATGCTTCGCCGTAACCTCCCGGCATTCATCGATGCACATGTTCATGAAGCGCATACGGTTTTCAAGCGAGCCGCCATATTCGTCGTGGCGGTGGTTGGTGTAGGGCGAGAGAAACTGCGAGATGAGGTAGCCATGTCCGGCATGAAGCTCAATGGAGTCGAAGCCGGCACGATGGGCAATCTCCACAGCCTTGCCGAAATCCTTTGCAAGCAGCGGTAGTTCGCTGCACCTCAGTCCTCTGACGAATGTGGGTGAGTAGAGGTTGAACCCAGTGGATGCGCCGACAGGGAAGCAGCCCGCAGTGAACCAATGCGTCATGTTACCGCAATGGCCTATCTGTATTCCCACAGCAGCCCCCTCGGCATGGACAGCATCTGTGATATCACGCAGCTGGGGGATAATCTCGTCGCGCAGCCACAGCTGGGAGTTGAAGGAGATGGCACCGCGATTGACGGCAGCGTAAGCAAGCGTGGTCATCGCCACACCTCCCTTCGCCACACTGACATGATAGTCCTTCAGGGCCTGCGTGGGGGAGAAATCCTTTCCCATAGACTCGAATGCCGCCGAGCGTATGATGCGGTTGCGGAGGTTGACGGGACCGAGACGGAAGGGAGTGAAGAGAACAGAATCAGCCATTGAACATAAGGATTTTATTGTTAAAGGGGAGTTAACTCCAATTAATAGATATTGCCTAAACTTATTGGACTTATGGTCTTGACTCAATGATAAGTAAGATAAGTCAGATTTATTGATAATCTATCAGTCACTGGAAAAAGAAATCTGACTTATCAGACTTATAATCAGTACAGGCAGATAAATGCTGGACATATTGATAAGTCAGATAAGTCAGATTTATTGATAAAGGAAGCTGTGGGGATTACTTCGACAGCTTCTCGTGCATATTCTGAGCGGCACAGCGTCCGTCACCCATAGCGAGGATTACCGTGGCACCTCCGCGCACGATGTCGCCACCAGCGTAGAGATTGTCGCGTGAGGACTTCATGGTGCTGTCAACGGCTATGGTGTTCTTTCTGCCGAGTTCCAAGCCCTGCACCGACTTCGGCACGAGCGGGTTCGGACTAACACCGACAGCCACAACCACCTGATCAACATCGAGCGTAACGGTCTTGCCCTCAACAGGCACAGGCGAGCGGCGGCCAGAAGCGTCAGGCTCACCAAGTTCCATCACCTGGAGCACAGCCTGTGCAACGCATCCCTTGTCGTCAGCCTTATACTCGATTGGGTTGTGCAGGCAGAGGAAATCGATGCCTTCCTCCTTAGCATGCTTCACCTCTTCAAGACGGGCTGGCATCTCTGCCTCGCTGCGTCGATATACGAGCGTTACCTCTGCGCCGAGACGTTTGGCGGTGCGGCATGAGTCCATCGCCGTGTTGCCACCACCTACCACCAGCACCTTCTTGCCGAGATTCATCGGAGTGTCGGTGTGCGGGTTGGCTGCATCCATGAGGTTCACGCGGGTGAGGTATTCGTTTGACGACATGATATTTATTGCGTTCTCGCCAGGGATGTTCATGAAGTTTGGCAGACCGGCACCCGAAGCCACGAAAATGCCGCTGAAACCGTCGTTCTCAAGCTGCTCGATAGAGATAGTCTTGCCGACGATGCAGTCGCAGACGAAGTTCACGCCCATCTTCTTCAGGCTGTCAATCTCTACATCCACAATCTTGTTTGGCAGACGGAACTCAGGGATACCGTACTTCAGCACACCGCCTATCTCATGGAGTGCCTCAAAGACTGTTACCTCATAGCCGTACTTCGCCATCTCTCCGGCAAAGCTAAGACCGGCAGGACCAGAGCCTACGACAGCCACCTTCTTGCCATTCTTCGGTGCAAGTTCAGGTACAGAGATATTGCCGCTCTCGCGCTCATAGTCGGCGGCGAAGCGCTCCAGATAGCCGATGGCAACGGGCTGCTTGCCCATCTTCAGGTGCATACACTTGCTCTCGCACTGCTTCTCCTGCGGGCAGACACGACCGCAGACCGCGGGGAGGGTGGATGTGGATTTCAGCACCTTTGCCGCAGCGAGGAACTCACCGCGCTCTATGTTCTTGATGAACGATGGTATGTTGATGCTTACAGGGCACCCCTGTACACATTCAGGGTTAGCGCAGTCGAGACAACGCTTTGCCTCGCACAGCGCCTGCTCTTCGGTGAGACCTTTGTTCACCTCCTCAAGACGTGTTGTGGCGCGATATACAGGGTCGAGCTCAGGCATGATGACGCGGTCGATAGCGGCGCGCTCCTTTGCCTTCATGCTCTTGCGCAGATCCTGACGCCAGTCGGCATTGCGGTCGGTGAGCACTTCGAGAGAGTCTGTGGCAGCGGCTGTTGATGCGGAGGTGGCGGCTGATGCGGCAGCGGCATTGTCCTCATCACCCATAAGCTGGCACACATGCTCCGAGAAATGCTCCATTTCGTCGCGCTCGGCGTTCTTGAAAGTGCCCATGCGCTTGAACATCTCGTCCCAGTCGACCAATGCTCCGTCGAACTCCGGACCGTCTATGCAGACGAACTTGGTCTTTCCGCCGATGGTAAGGCGGCATGCGCCACACATACCTGTACCGTCAACCATGATGGTGTTGAGCGACACATCCGTGGGGATATTGTACTTCTGTGTGAGCAGACAAGAGAACTTCATCATGATAGGAGGTCCTATCGCAAACGCCTTGTCAATCTTCGGCTCCTGCTGGATGAATTTCTCAATGCCGACAGTCACCACGCCTTTCTCGCCCTTCGAGCCGTCGTCGGTCATGATAATCAGCTCGTCGGAGCTAGCGCGTACCTCGTCCTCAAGTATCACGAGGTCTTTGTTGCGGCCGGCGATTACCGAAAGCACGCGGTTGCCGGCAGCCTTCAGCGCTCTGATGATAGGCAGCATAGGGGCAACGCCCACACCGCCGCCAGCGCAGATGACAGTACCGAAATTCTCGATATGGGTAGGATTGCCGAGCGGACCCACGATGTCGCGTACATATTCTCCCTCGTTCAGATTGCAGAGCTTTGTGCTTGAGAGTCCCACCTCCTGCACAACGAGCGTGATAGTGCCCTTCTGTATGTCTGCATCTGCAATGGTCAGTGGCATACGCTCTCCGAGCTTATCCACACGTACAATAACAAAATTGCCCGCCTTACGGCTTTTGGCAATAAGCGGTGCCTCTATCTCAAAGAGGAACACCTTCTCAGAAAACTGATGTTTTCTTACAATTTTATTCATGGTTGGGTTTTATATGAATTAATGTGGAGTTAATGTGGAGTTAAAGAGAAGTTAAAGTGGAGTTAAAGTGACAAATGACTCATGCTCTGAATGTAATGTCGCTTTAACTCCCCTTTAACTTCTCTTTAACTACACTTTAACTCCACTTCCTTTATCATTTCGCACCTCCGCCCAATGCGAGGTAGAGGCTTATGATGCTCTGCTGCTGCTCAAAGGTGTCGTCGATGAGGGTCTGCAGCTTGGCATAGAGTTCGCTCTGTGCGGTGAGCACGCTGAGGTATGTGCCGTCGCCGTTATACATCTGCTCGCGCGAATATACAACCGCGTTCTTGTACTCATCTATCTGCTCCTTGTGGGTTGCAAACTTATCGCCGGCAGTCTTATACTGCTGAAGAGCGAGGACCACCTCCTTGCCAGCCGTCTCAAGGGTATGCTGGAAGACACCCTTCTGCTGCTCATACTGTGCAAGAGCTATCTCCTGCGCAGCCTTCAGCTTGTACTGGCTGAACAGCGGAGCAACAATGGAACCCATCGCGCTTGCCAGGAACTCACCGTTGAACAGTGCCTGCAGATTGAAGGTGATTGACGGGTAGAACTGCGAACGGGCGTAAGCCTCGTTGTAGTAGAACGCCTCCAGCTGACGCTCTGCGGCACGCACGTCAGGACGGTTGTCGAGGAGCTGTGCGGAGATACCTGCGGAAACCATGTCTGCCGGCAGGAGGACAACGTCCTTGCTGCGCTGGATAGCGTGCGGAGTCTCGCACATCAGCAGACAGAGTTCTGCCTCAGCCTGCTTTATGCCATGCTCTGTTACCTGCTTCAGCGTAACATACTCATAGCTCTTCGCCTTGAACTGCGACACTGCTACAGCGTCAGAAACACCTGCCTCCATGAGGGCCTCGGAGGCCTCAATCATCTCAGCCCACATGGCGAGCGCCTCGTCTGCGAGTTTCAGGGTCTGGTCGTATGCCTGGAGCTGGTAGTAGAGGCTTGCTATGTTTGCCACGATGCGGCCCTTCACAGCATTGATATACTCCTTCTCCATCTCTACGTTGGCAGCAGACATCTTCCTGTGGTTGGAGAATTTCTTGAAGAAGTTAACCTCCCATTCGAGTGAGAGCGGGATGCTGTATGACCACTGGCTGCCAACGCCACCGGTCATGTATGAATAGCCGCCACCGGGATTGAACCAAATCGATGGGAGAATGGCCTTCTTGCTCTCCTTCAGGCTTGATTCAGCCTGTGCTACAGCCCATTCCTGATACTTAAGGTCATGGTTTGCAGACAGGGCTTTCTCTATAAGTGCCTGAAGACAAGGGTCTTTGTACAGTTCACGCCAGCTGAACTTCGCCATAGTGGTGGAGTCAATCTCAGCTGCCATAGTGCCGTACAGTTTGTCAGTAACAACGTCAGCAGGACGGGTGTAGTCCTTCATCTTGGCGTTTTTTACATACTGCTTTAGCTGAGCGCATGAGCACAGTGCCGCCACGCTGAGCAGCACTATGCCTTTACATATATTATTAATGTGTTTCATCTTATTGTTCCTCCTTATTTTGTGTTGAAACAGTTGCCAGTTCTACAGGGAGAGTCAGCTCGCCGGCATCCATGAGGCGGTCTATCTCGTGGTTGATGAGCTGGTCGTCGGTAGCCTCCCACTTAATCTTCTTCATCTTCTCCTGTATCCACTGGAATACTATGAACATGGCAGGCACGAAGACTACAAGAGAGATAGTACCGAGTATCATACCTCCGATAACGGCGACGGCGATGGTGCGGTTACCGTTAGAGCCTGAACCCGTCGATGTAATCATCGGCACCATACCGAGCACCATCGTGAGCACGGTCATTATCACTGGGCGGAAACGCATCTTGGCGGCAAACATGGCAGCCTGTGTCAGCGACATACCGGCCTTGCGGCACTGTGTGGCATACTCGGTGAGCAGGATGGCTGTCTTGGCAAGCAGACCGATGAGCATGATGAGCGCCACCTGGAAGTAGATGTCGTTGTTGATAGGCTCACCGCCCGTCATCGTGTTGTAGATGCTGAAGAGGTAGGCGAAGAGGAACGAACCCATCAAACCTACAGGCACACTGAGCAGGATGGCAAACGGAATGAGCAGCGACTCGTAGAGCGCGGCCATGATGAGATATACGAAGAGGATACAGATACCGAAGATGAAGGCAAGGTTTCCACCTCCGTTTTCGTTCTCCTCACGTGTCATACCTGAGAAGTCCATAGAGCTTCCCTGTGGCAGCTTCTCGGCAGCAACCTCCTTCACGGCATTGAGCGCAGCACCTGAAGAGTATCCTGCTGCCGGCACGGCGTTCATAGAGATTGCAGAGTAGAGGTTGAAGCGCTTCAGCTCCATCGGCTCATACTCTTTCGTTATCTTGATGAACTGCGATACAGGCGCCATCTCGCCGTTGTCCATACGGACGAAGATGTTGTTGAGCGACTCGATGGTACGGGTCGTAGAAGGCTCTGACTGCACCATTACGCGGTAGAGCTTTGAGAAGCGGTTGAAGTTTGAGGCATACACACCGCCGAAGTATGAACCGATAGTGTTCAGCACCACTGAAGGCGCGATGCCGCGACGCTGGCAGGCTTCTGCATCGATGTCAATCATATACTGTGGATAGTCAACATCGTAAGAGCAGTATGTCATACCGATTTCGGGGCGCTTGGCGAGTTCTTCAGAGTATTTCTTCACATGGTTGAAGAACTCCTTGATGTCGCCGCCCTTCTGGTCTTGTGCCCAGAGCTCAAGCATGTTACCCTGTCCGTAACCGTCAATCATAGGAGGCGTGATAACGAACAGCTTGGCACCCTTGATGTGTGCTGTTGCCATGTAAATCTTATATGACACGGATGTGGCATCCTGGAACAGTCCTGTACGCTCACCCCATGGCTTCAGCTTCACGAAGAGCAGACCGAAGTTCGAGCCCATACCAGAGATAAGACCCTGACCTGCGATAGACAGACGGTTCTCCACTTCAGGTATTGTAGCCAGTGCGGAGTCCACCTGGTGCATTATCTTCTTTGTCTCGTCAAGGCTCGTTGCCATAGGAGCTGACACGTCTATATAGAGCGCACCCTTGTCTTCCTGAGGCACCATACCCGTATTGGTCATGCCCATAAGCACTACGAGCAGCACGCACGCACCAGCAACACCGGCGAATGCCATCCACTTGTGCTTCACGAAGAAGTTAGCACCCTTGATACCAGCAGCCTGCGATGGGTTGAACACCACGTTGTAGGCCTTGCGCACAAGCTTCATGAAACCGCCTTCCTTCGACTCGTCAACAGGCTTCATCAAAATGGCACAGAGGGCAGGGGCGGTGAACATGGCGCTGAACGCTGACAGACCAACGGCTACTGCCATGGTGAGACCGAACTGACGGTAGAACACACCCGACGTACCGCCCATGAAGCTCACAGGGATGAACACCACCATGAACACGATGGTAGTCGTGATAAGGGCGTTGCTGATACTTGATATACCGTCCTTCGCTGCGAGTTCAGGAGAGTCGAAGCCGTGTTCAAAACGCTCTTGGACGGCTTCGACGACGCAGATGGAGTCGTCCACCACCGTACCGATGACAAGCACGAGCGAGAACAGCGTCAAGAGGTTGAGCGACCATCCCACAACCGCCAGGAAGGCGAATGTACCGATAAGGGCGATGAAGATGGAGATGAGCGGGATAAGTGTGGCGCGCCAGTCGCGGAGGAAGAAGAACACCACGAGGATAACGAGGATGATGGCATCGCGCAGGGTGTCAATCACATTCTCCATGGCGGCGTAGAGGAAGTCGTTACCGTTCTCAAGCTCTACCACCTCAAGTCCTTCCGGCAGATTCAGCTCTTCCTCGAACAGCTTTGTGATGGCATTGTTGATGTCGGTGGCGTTACTACCGGCTACCTGGTAAACGGCAGCACCGCAACCGTTCTTTCCGTTGGCGGTGCTCGACCAGGTGTAGTCCTCACGGTCGAGCTGCAGGCGTGCCACATCGCCTATGCGGAGCGAACCGCCGTCGGGCAAGGTCTTGATGACGATGTCCTTGAACTCATCCTCCGTAACGCGGCGGCCGCGAAACTTCATGGTGTATTGGAATGTGGTACCCGCATTGGCGCCGATAGTACCGAGCGGAGCCTCTATGTTCTGGTCGCCGAGCACAGCCACGATGTCTGAAGGTACAAGCTTGTACTGGTTCATCTTGTCCGGGTCGAGCCATATACGCATACCGTATTTGTTGGCGAACACATCCACCTGTCCCACACCGGAGATACGCTGTATGGCGGGTTTCACGGTGTTGTGGAGGTAGTTGGCGATAAACTTCTCGTCGTACTTGCCATCGGGGCTGCACAGACCGAAGATACGGAGCATTGACGGCTGTCTCTTCTCGGCAGCCACACCCATCTTCGCTACTTCAGCCGGGAGCAGTGCTGTTACCTTCGCCACACGGTTCTGCACATTCACGGCAGCCATGTTCGGGTCAACGCCCTGCTTGAAATACACATTGATGATAATGTTACCGGCGTTGGTGGAAGACGACTGTATATATGTCATGTTATCCACACCGTTCACAGCCTCTTCGATAGGCATGATAACGGATTTCTGGATAGTGGAGGCACTCGCACCGGGATACATCGTGAGGATAGTCACGGTAGGAGGCGCAATGTCTGGGAATTTCTCAATCGGGAGTCCCAACAAACTCAGGAGACCTATCAGCACAATGAACGTACTGATGACGCACGAAAGCACGGGACGGTCAACAAATGATCTTACATCCATAATGTAATATACTTATTCTGATTTATTAAAAAGGGGAGTTAATGTGGAGTTAAAGGGGAGTTGATGTGGAGTTAAAGCGACATTACCATTATACATATAATGATTTGTCTCTTTAACTGTTCTGTAACTTCTCTTTATCGCACTTTAACCACACTTTAAAGACTTACATTTATTAATAATACAGGGTGGAGAGTTGATTTGAGGATGTTTGGGGGGTATTGTGGTGTTGAAGAGACATCGCTATTATGCACATAATACATTTGTCCCTTTAACTCCCCTTTACCTTCACTTTATCTCCTCTTTAACTCCACCGTATAAGAGATTTACATCTTCATGTCGAATGACACTTCCTCTCCCTCTGTTACGTTGCCTGCACCGTCAGAGATGACTACATCGCCTTCCTTCAGTCCGCCTGTTACGGCAAAGTGCTTGGCGTCGTCAAGGGGCACAACCTTCACCTCTACCGACTTGGCCTTGTTGTTCACAACCTTATACACGAACACCTTGTCCTGCAGTTCGTAGGTGGCGGTCTGCGGTATTACGAGCACATCCTTCATCTTCATGGAAATCTCCACTGTAGCGGCGCCACCACTCTTCAGGATACCTGTAGGGTTAGGGAACACGGCGCGCACGGTCATCGTACCTGTTGTCTTGTTTATGACACCCGATATGCTGGTAATCTTACCTTCCTCCGGATAGTACTGACCGAGAGTGGTCTTCAGCTTCACTGGAGGCAGCATGCTGAGGAAGTCGCCGTTGTTTTTCCTGACAGTGTCGCTGTTCATCAGAGTCAGCATTTCCGCCTCAGAGATTGCTATGTCGGCGTAGATGTTGCGGTTGTTGCTCACTGTTGTCAGCGGATTGAGTATTCCAGGGCCTACGAGCGCGCCCTCGCGGTAGTTGATTACACCGACGATACCATCGCATGGCGACTTCACTGTGGCGTAAGACAGGCTCTCGCGGGCATTGGTTACGCGGGCCTCAGCCTGCTCTATCTGTGCGAGAGATGTCTGATACTCGTTCTGTGCCTTCTTGACAAGGATGTCGGAGATAATCTTCTTGTCCTTCAGCTGCTGCTTGCTCTCAAGGTTGATTTTCGCTGTGGCAGCCTGTGCCTGTGCCACCTTCACCTCTGCAAGGGCGGAGCGCAGCTCAGCCTGCTGCTGCACCTGGTTTACGATGAACAGAGTCTGACCTCTTTTCACCACCTGACCCGGCTGCACGCAGATTTTTGTTAACGTACCCTCAGCCTGTGGCACGATGTCCACATCCTGCTGACCCTGCAAAGACGCACTGAGGTTTTGGTGAACCTCCACCTCCTGCTTCTTCACTTTAATTGTCTTGTACTCCACATGAGGCAGCTTCACCTCAGGGGCATCCTTACAAGAACAGATAAGCGCCACCAACGGCAGCATAACTAACAGTTTTTTCATTGTAGTTAAATTTAGTTGAACATTTATTGTTGTTGATTTTCCGATTTCTCCTTTTTCGCGCTTTTTGGATTTCCGAATTTCCGAGCCTTCTAACCTTCGGTTTTCTCGCACCACTCGCACCACTTGCAGAGCCATACCATACGCAGCCCCCGCGTTCGGAGCGTCAGC
>JABUUG010000022.1:13665-15100 GCA_021443285.1 Bacteroidaceae bacterium | reverse complement strand
CTTCATGTAGCTGTCCATCACGTCCCAGCTGCCTATAGGGTTCGAGCGCACCCTCAGCCTGCCGCCGACACCTATGTACTTGTTGAAGAAATACGCACCTTCCACCTGCACCGCAGTACCAGTACGGAGCGTCAGGCTTGCAACACCGTTGTCGGCATTCGTAAAATCGAGGCTCTTGTTTCCAAACGACGCACCCATGCCCAATGAGAAGAATGTAGGGTGCTCTATAACTGTCTGTTCCGCCTCAAGGTTAGGGCGGCGGATGCCCTTATCTTTCCATATAAGGTTGGCTATACCGTAGCCAAGCTCAGTGGCGAGGATACCGAAACCGGCACCCGAAATAATGTCGCTTATCCAGTGGCGGTTGTTCATGACGCGCATTATTCCCGTTGCAGTGGCTACGGCATAGCCGCCGACAGAATACCAGGGCGACCGCGTCAGACCGTACTCCTTATGCAGAATGGTGGCGGCTGTGAACACTGTTGCGGTGTGTCCCGAAGGCCACGAATTGGCGGAACTGCCGTCGGGGCGCACCTCCTTGACCGTATATTTCAGCGTATTGACGAACAGCGCCATCGTGGCATACGAGAAAGCACCGCTGGCAAGCAGTCGCGGGAAATTGCTGCGGCCCTCCACGCCGGCAAGGTTCATGACCACGGTAGTGGCGAGGGGCAGGAACTGCAGATAGTCGTCGATGCCCGTCTTGAAGTCATAGAGCAGCGTGTTGCGGAACTTGTTGGTCTTCGGGTCGTTCTGCCTGAACAACGTCTTGTCAGACCTTAACAGCAGTCCCGCTGCGATGAGCGGCAGTCCCACGTATGTCTGCTCCTTCCAGAAGGTGTAGTTCTCCTTCCTTATCTTAGCCTTTATCGCCTCGTCGAGAGCCTCCTTTCCCAAGAGTCTCTGCCCGAAATTCGGGGTGTCTCTGACCACAACAGAGCGCAGGTGTGGCGCGTCCATCGAAAGTCCCTCTGTCAGCTTGCTTTTGTCAAGGATGTATTTCTCCGCCGTCTGGGCAGGGCTTTCAGCAGCAGTCCCGTCAGTTTCCGCCTCACCGACAGCCGCTGCCAACTGCACTACGGAGTCATCATCAATGCCCTCCGCGGCACTTGCAACACCAACGGCTGCGACAAAACAAAACATCAGGATTACTGCCCTCATACACATACTACGCATAAAATACGGCGCAAAGTTATAACATTTTTTAACAACTCACAGATGGGGGGGGGTAAAACTGACCAAAAATTGAGAGAAATTAACCTAAACAGCATCTCGAACGCGCTCACGCGCAATCATATCTTTATAATTCGTGGAAATCAGGAAAGTCGGGTTCTATAAATGGGAGTTAAGGGAGTTAAAAGGAGTTAAGGGAGTTAAGGGAGTTAAAGACAAATGACTTTTTGTCAGATAACTAACTGAACACAAACCACATAGG
>JABUUG010000022.1:0-13441 GCA_021443285.1 Bacteroidaceae bacterium | reverse complement strand
TGGGCTATATATGCCACTTACGCCAGTACTTGGGCATGAATTACTCCAGTACTTGGCATAGATTACTCCAGTACTTGGCATGAAGTACTGGAGTACTTAGGCACAAAAGTACTGGAGTACTCGGACACTAAAGTACTGGAGTAGCCCATATCACAATAGCTTTTATCACACCGACTTTACCTATTGACAAGCGAAAAGATTTGGGGAATTTGTTCAAATCTGCGCAAAAAGATTTGGGGGATTTGTTATTTTGAGGCTTAAAGGTTTGCAGGAGACCCGTATTTTTTTCACTTTTGCACACAGAACAAGACCCCCCATCACCATGCCCCGGCTTCTCATCCTTTTCCTGTTTCTGCTGACGACGCAAGTAAAGACTGCGGCGCAGATAGTTGACGGCGAAGCGACGGACAAGACGCTGTTCCATGAGTTTATGCCCGCGAAAATAACGCTCACTTCGGGAAAGATGAACCACCAGAAAGAGGCGAACATATTCCTGAAGAACGGGCGGCTGCTGTACAAATCGGACGGCAAGGTGATGACGGCGAACATGGAGCAGATATTCAGTGTGGAGATAGACAAACGCCTGTTTATCAACACGGAAGGCAAGCTCGGCGAAGTGATAGAGAGGTGTCCCGGCGGTCTGCTTCTCGTGGTAAGAATAGTGAATGCTGACAGGCTGACACAGCAGCTCATCAACGAGAGCAGCGTAACGAACATAAACTTCAACGGGCAGTTCAACATCACCCGCGACCTGCCTCCCGAAGAGCAGATGCGCTTCCCCATAGACGACCTGTACTATTTCGTCATCGACGGCAAGACGATGCGCGCCGAGGAGCCATCCGTGCGCAGATTTGCGGGAAAGAAGAAGATGGAGGAATGCAGGAAAATCATCGCCGGGAAAGGCTTCCGATGGAACGACCGGCAGTGGCTGAAGCAGATAATGGAGGTGCTGGCGGCGGAAGCCCGATAAACCCACCTGTTGGTTATGAAGTTAAAGGGAAGCTATGCGCCTGCGGCGCGGAAGTTAAGGGAAGTTAAAGGACAACAGCTATTCTTACTTTGGCAAGCGTCAAGCCGACTACGTAGCTGGTGCTCAGAACGCATGGGCAGATAAGTCCGGTTTATAGACAGAAAGAAAATAAAAATCCAACTCATTATCCATGGTTTGACAGCCCCTTTTTGATGCAAAAGGGGCTTTTTTTGCGCAGATAAACGCCTTCAATAATATAATTAATGTGAAAAAGAACAAAAAAGTTGCATTTCCTGACAAAAGAACAAATAATAGACATAATTTTGCTGCAATAAATGCGACGAAAAAAGGAAACATATAGTAACCGCAAAAACAAAACATAATCATGAAACATGCACTACTTACCCTGCTCGCACTGATGTGCCTTACCGCCGTCTCTGCCTCTCCGTTCCAGTCTGGCAAGAAGTATAAAATCATGAACGCCCCCCGTGCACAAGGGGCTATCGGTCTTGGCGCATACCATGGCGACCCGACGGTCAACCAGGTGTACTACGTGAAGACTAACGCCGATATCACAGACGACTGCTGGTGGTATATAGACAATATCGGCGACAATATGGTTGCCTTTCGCAACGCCAAGACAGGGCAGTACATTGCATACAAGAACAAATTTGAGACCAAACTCGAAGGGTCGCTGACGTCCGACTCAGAATGGCACGTAGCCGAAACCCCGACAAACCAGTTCTACTTCTACAGGAAGTTTGACCTCGACTACAACCTGCGTGTCGGCCCGTTCAAGAACAGCGAGCAGTATCAGGTGGGCGTTGCTGGAGGCTTCCTCACATACTACAGCCACTTCCGCATCTTTGATGAGTCAGGCAAAGAGCTTAGCACAGCCGACCTCGACAAGTTCACCGACACTGGCAATAACGCGGAGAAAGAGCCTGCGATAAACACAAACTTAGCGTCGTATGTGAAGGACGTGAAGCTGAACGGCCGCGAGATTGCATATATGACCAGCCCCGCCATGCAATGGATCACCACCATACCGAAAGAGGCTAACCTGACCTTAACCGCAACTGCCGTAAAAAGCGACTGCACTTTGGAGATATACGACGGCAGCACAAAAATAACGAAGTCGGCAGACCTGAAGCTGAAGAAGATCTACTCATTGGCGGTGATGAAGGACGGCAATCAGGTAACAAAGGCAAACATCATCTTCACCACAATGCCAGTGATGGACATCAGGCACGGCGGCAAGATGTATGAGGGTATGCAGGACTACATATGGGGACACCTACACCTGACATCGGCAGACACGCCGGAAACCGTGGTGCTCTCTGCAAAATACAAGACACGAGGGGCGACAGCATCGAAGTGGTCAAAATATTCCTTCAACATGAAGCTGCGCAACTTCGACACCGGCGCAGAGGAAGACTCCACCCTGTTGGGCATACGCTCGGCAAGCTCATGGATTATGGACGCTATGGCTATTGACCGCATAAAGATGCGCAACCGCGTGTGCTTCGACCTCTGGAACCAGTTCTCCCGACTGCCCTACGCCACCGACTTTGACGGCAGGAACGGCACAGAAGGCAGGTTTGTGGAGACAATCATCAACGGGAAATACCGCGGCATATACTGCCTCACAGACAGAATCAACCGCAAGCTGCTCGACCTGAAGAAGCCATCCACAGATGCCTCAGGACGCCTACAGGAGATTCGCGGCGTGATGTACAAGAGCGGATGGTGGGACTACACGGGACTCACTGCCGTGCAGCGCAAGGAATGGGAGGCAGCCATCGGCGGCGACACGCGCAACTCCCGGATGTGGTGCAACTGGGAACTTGTCGAGCCAGAAGACTATCCCTGCGCCGAAGCATGGCAACCGATGGTGGATTTGTATAACTATGCAGCATACATCAGCGACGTGAAAAAGCACTTCTACATTGAGAACATGGCTGATTTCCATCTGTTTGTGCTTGCCCTGGGCCTTATAGACAACGGCAACAAGAACGAGTTTCTCTCGGCAAGGAATATACAGAAGGGCAGCGAGACAGTAGCTTCAGAATACGACAAGTCGAGATTCGTGTTCACCCCATGGGACCTTGACACCTCGCTTGGCGGCGCGTATGACGGCACTTTATACGGCGGTAACTATGACCAGACGCCTATCAGAGACTACCGCATAAACAACAACTATCCGTTCAGCGGCATGCTTACATACGACACAGACTACAAAAACTACCTGAGAAACCGCTGGCAATCGGCAAGAGACGGAGTGCTCTCCCCCGCCAATGTCTCTGCACAGTTGTGGAAATATGCGCTCCAGTTCACAAGCACAGGAGCATACGAGCGCGAAAAGCAGGCTGTAAACCAAAACATGATGGATGATTTATCGGCGGAAATAACACAAATATTCAATTGGTATGCAGATCATGTCCTGAAGCTCGACGACTTCCTCGGCCTTAACCACTCAAACGGCATATCGACAGTCGGCGCAGACAAGGGCATCAACGACGGCACAGTATATGACCTGCAAGGCCGCAAGATAGGAACCGAGATACCTTCAGAAAAGGGTATATACATAAAGAACGGCAAGAAATACCTGAAATAAAGGGTAAACATCTCCACCAAACTGACATCCTCCACTCCCTTGTACACCATACTGGCACAGTTTAACCCGATTTCATTAGAGGAAATGCACTCTGTGAAACTGATGAACCGCACGGACACGAAGTTCGTTACGACCATGCGGCAGTTGAAGTCGCTGCTGGAGATGGCAAGGAGCCAGTACTATGCGCAGGAGATAGACGGCGTGAGGGCGTCCAACTACCACACGCTGTATTTCGACACCGGCGACACCGCAATGTACAGGAACCACCACAACGGACACCTGACACGCCAGAAGGTGCGCATAAGGACGTACTCGGACAGCCAGCAGCACTTCCTCGAAGTGAAGACAAAGAACAACCACAGGCGGACGAAGAAGAAGCGCGTGGAAACGGAATATGACGACAACGCCATAACCGACCACACAGACTTCCTCGAGAAATACCTATGGCTTGACTCCAACCTGCTGATGCCTGTCATCGAGAACAAGTTCCGCCGCATCACGCTCGTGAACAAAGGGCTTACAGAACGACTGACGATAGACTTCGATCTGGAGTTCCGCAGCGTCAGCAACGGCCGGCAAGTGAAGCTCGACAAGATTGTAATCATCGAGCTGAAACGCGACGGGCTGAAGCCATCCCCCGTGCTGGCAATGCTCAACAGGCTCAGGATACAGCCGATGGGGTTCAGCAAATACTGCATGGGCATGGCAATGTGCAACCCCGACCTGAAACAAAACAGATTCAAACCAAGACTACACAGAATAGAAAAACTGCAATCATGGAACTAACAGACTTCTTCGGAAAAGAGTTCATCGCTATGCTGCACAACCTTGCGCTCAACGTAGTGGTTTCCTTCATCATCGTGCAATTCCTGTACTACAAGAAGAGCCAGCGCCGCGACTTCTACTTCACATTTATGATGATCAGCGTGGCGATATTCTTCCTCGTGTTCTACATGATTTTCGCCCTTGAAGACATGAAGGCAAAGACGAGCATGGGTATCGGTATCGGACTGTTCGGCATCTTCTCCATCATGCGCTACCGTACAGACGCCATGCCCGTCAGGGAAATGACATACCTGTTCATCATCATCGCCCTGTCTGTGGTGAACGCTGTGTCGGCAGAAGTGAAGTTCGGCGAACTGATTTTTGCCAACGTGTTCATACTGCTGGCGACATGGCTGTGCGAGACCTTCATAAAGATTCAATCCACAAAGCTCATACAGTACGACCGCATAGAACTGATACGCCCTGACAAGCACGATGAGCTGCTTGAAGACCTGAAGAAGCGCACCGGACTCGACATCCAGAGAGTGGATGTAGGCGCGATAGACTTCCTGCGCGACATGGCAATGCTGAAAATACACTACACCAAGGCAGACCAGACTGGCTCGAACTCCACCGACCAGAAGATAAAGCTCAGAAACGAAGACCTGATGACGGTGTGAGAAATAACGAAGATTGAATAGTGAATAGTGTAATCGGCTTTGCCGCTTTCACAAAGCGAAGCGACTGAAAGAATAGTTTGCTACCGCAGATTTACAGTCTGCTACCGCAACAATATTCGAGGCAGATATAAATTAATGTATAGGAAATCAGAAATGAGACAGAGAATTTTCCACATAATGCTCCTGCTTTCCATAGTGAGCATCCCGACATTTGCACAGAAAAACAACGGTTCGGGACTGGAGCTTGGGGCAGAAGGCGAATACAAGATTTCAAAGAAGGCAAGCGTGTCGCTCGGCACAGAGTTCCGCACACGCAACAGCTTCAAGACGGTTGACCGCTGGTCGTTCTCCGTTGGCGGCAGCTACAAGATACTGTCTCCACTGAAAATCAGCGGCGGCTATACCCTACTCTACAACAACAACATAGAGAAGATAAACTACGACGACTACGGCGAGGTAAAGAACTGGCGGCCATCATATTGGGGCATCCGCCACCGCTTCAACGTATCGCTGACGGGCATCCTGAAAGTGAAACGCTTCACGTTCTCACTGCGCGAGCGTTGGCAATACACCTACCGCCCGGAAAAGACCACACGCCGCTACGACTTCAGGGACGAGGCGTGGGAGGACAAGACCATCAGCGGCAAGGGCAAGAACATCCTGCGTTCACGCCTGCAGATAGACTACAACATCAGGAAATGCAAAATCACCCCGTATGTGAATGCCGAGCTATTCAACTCATGCGTCGTTGAGAAAATACGCGTCATAGGCGGCGCCAACTGGAACGTAACAAAACACCACCAGCTATCGCTCTACTACCGCTACCAGAAAGATTTTGAGCCTGATGAAGACTTCGACCCCAACATGCACACATTAGGTGTAGGCTACAAGTTCAAGTTCTAACTCCACATTAATACATATACAAAAATGAAGAAAGCCATATACCTGCTTGCCATACTTGCGGCTGTCTCTTGCAAGAGCGACGACACCGACTTTGAAACACTCGCGGCACAGGCGAAGGAGAAGCCGAAAGAGATAGTCTTCGACGAATCAGACTATACTGAAAGCCCCGATGTAGTGCCGGCACCGACAGACCCGGCATACAACGACTATGTGGAAAGCTACAAGCCGAAATACAAGATAAACATAGAATACTCGGCTGACAACGCCACGATTACGGGCGACACGCGCTACGTCTATATCCAGCAGGACAATACAGAGGTGACCCTGAACATGGGCAGCTCAGCCGTAGAGATTATCCTTTCCGGCAACTGCCCTGACGGCCGCCTTAATATCGTAGGCTACAACCGTTTCAAGCTGACACTCAACGGTTTGTCGCTGACCAGCAAGAACGGCTCGGCGATAAACAACCAGTGCGGAAAGACCATGTACATAGTGTGCAGCGACAACACGGAGAACAAGCTCGTCTGTGAGGGCGCGCCGATAGAAACGACATGGAACCTGAAGGCGGCACTGTTCAGCGAAGGTCAGATAAGCTTCTCCGGCAAGGGCCACCTGACAGTGCAGTCGTCCTACCGCAACGCCATAGCATCCGACGACTATATACTGGTGCGCCCGGGATGCCACATCACTGCCGAGACATCTGCGGGCAGCTCGATAAAGGCTAACGACGGCGTAACCATCAACGGCGGACGCCTGAACCTGCAGACCACATACGCAGGCGGCAAGGCGATAAACTGCGAGAACCACATCACCATCAATGGCGGACGCATCATCGGCATCACCACCGGCAACACACGCGTTGAGACAGTCGAGATAACCCCGGAGACACCGCTTGGCGTGGACACAACAAGCTGTGCTGCAATCAAATGCGACAGCACATTCACCATGACGGGCGGAACGCTGAGGGTGAAATCTACAGGCGAAGGCGGCAAGGGAATACGTGTGGGACAGGATGCCGTGATAGACGGCGGCACACTCGATGTGGTAACAACAGGCGCAAAGACTCTCGCATCCCCGAAGGGCTTCAAGGCTAACGGCGACATAACCGTAAACCACGGTAACATATACATCTACTCCAGCCACTCCACACCACTTGAAGCGGACGGATACATAGCCATCAGCCAATACAAGAAACTGAAGAAATACCTCGTGGAGATAGGGTATTGAGAAAGGAGACACAAGACATTAGTTTAGTAAGATAAAAAGACCGACAGACATGAAAATCTTTAGAACATTGTTGCTTCTCGCAGTGTCGCTTGTTTCAGCGACCGCGCTTGCAGCATCCGGCAGCGATTCACGCACTGCCGTGGACGATGGACAGGCATTCAAGAACATCGTGCCGCCATCACTGATGGAGAAATATCACTTTGATATTCCCTGGATAACCGATTGGACAACCGTAACCACCACTGCGGAAAGCATTGTTACGCAGGACGGTGCGGACGGTTTCAGCGACTTTGTGGAAAACAGCGTGTTCGACAAACACCTGAAGATTGTGTACAACGGCGCCACCGCCACTTGCGAAGGTAGTGTCGAGGGTGTTACCGTGGACATAAACGGGGCGAACGTCGTTATCAACTCCTTTGTGAAGCAGGTGGAGTATGAACTGACAGGAAGCTCGGAGGCTGGAAGCTTCAAGCTCTACGGTTCGGACAAGGCCAAGCTGATACTCAACGGTGTTACGCTGAAAACAAGCAGCGGCGCAGCCATAAACGTGCAGAACAAGAAGCGTCTGTTCGTAGTGGTTGCCGACGGAACAGTGAACGAACTGACCGACAACGCCACATACAACACCCCCGAAGACGAGGACGAGAAGGGCTGTATCTTCAGCGAAGGACAGATATGCTTCAGCGGAAAGGGTGTGCTGAAAGTGAAGGGACTGAAGAAGCACGCCATAGCATCCGACCAGTACATCAGGATTTCCGACGGAAAGATACAGGCTGAGGCTGTTGCACAGAAGGGAGCAGGAGTAAAGGCAAAGGACGGTTTCATCATGGGCGGCGGCTATCTGCAAGTGTCCGTTACCGGCGATGCCGCAAAGGGTATCAACACGGACTCCACAGCTGTCATAACAGGTGGTACGATAAATGCCTTCACCGCAGGTGGTGTAATATTAGAGGATGACGACTACACATCGAGCAGTGTACTGAAGGCTGACCACGACCTGATTGTAACGGGCGGCACACTCGGATTGCAATCTACAGGCACTGCGGGCAAGGGTATCAATGTCGGCAGAAACATGACCATCGGCGCAAAAGACACCGAAGGCCCTGTAATAAAAGTGAGGACACTCGGCAAGAGAATCCCGGAGATTAAGGAGAGCAACGAAATCACAGGTCCGTCGTCTTCGCCGAAAGGCATCAAGGCTATGCAGAACATCGTCATAAACAGCGGAACCATCAGGGTTAATGCCGTGGGCGGCGACGGTGCGGAAGGCATTGAATCGAAGGGCGAGACCACACTCAACGGCGGCGACATAAGCGGTTTCTGTATAGACGACGTCCTCAATGCCAACGGCGGACTGAAGATTTACGGCGGCACACTCACTGGCGCGAGCCTCACAAACGACGGCATCGACGTGGGATGGATGTACACCTACGGCGGCTACTCGTATGTAATCGGCGGCAGTGGCGACAACACCGCATTCGACACCGACGGCAAGACATTCATGAACTATGGCGGCACACACATCGGCGTAGGTGGAATGATTGGCGGAAACCCCGACTACCGCTCTACGGCAGGTAGCATAAACGCCATCATCAAGGGCAACTACAAGTATCTCGCAGTGAAGAACGATGCCGGCGAGAACGTGCTGGCAATGCAGATACCTACCACCTACTCCCCCAACAAGAAGGGCTTCAACTACGGCTTGCTGATGTGCTCGCCGCTGCTGAAAGACAATGCCCACTACACCCTCTGTGGCGCCCAGAGCATCTCCGGCGGCGAGGAGCAGAACGGACAGATTCTCAACGCCACGCTCGACAACCCGACTGTGCTCTACGACTTCACCATGACCGAGAAGAACATGATGCTGGAGAATGGCCCAACATCCGAGACCCTGCCTACAGAAATGGGGCGCAACTGCGGTATATGGCTCAACGACGTGCCGGCGGTGGCAGACACCACAGCCCTCAGGATATACTTCACACTGCGGAAAGACCAGGTTTATGACATGGTTGCCTTCATGAAGTATGACAAGACGATGTACTCCAACGTAGCCGTAAACGGAAAGTCAGTAGAGAACGGCGGCGAACTGCGTATCACCGACTGGCACCAGAAGGGCGCATACACCATGACGCTCACAAGCAACAGCGGCACGAACAGCACATGGAGCATGGTGTTCACAAACCTGCCGTTCGTGCTCGTGGAGCAGAACCAGGCAGACCTCTACGAAGTGTGGAAGAAGGACAACGAGCAGAAAGTGCCCACAACGATAAAGGTAATCGACGCCAACGGCAGGACATTCGAGACGTCTAACTCAACAGCATCTGACGGCACAGAGATAAACATAGACGGCCCGAAGCAGATAAGCTTCTTCACAAAGGCAAAAATAAGGGTTCGCGGTGCAACAGCCGCAGGCAAGGATAAGAAACCATTCGCCGTTGAGCTGCAGGACGACAACGGCGAGGAGCGCAACGTACACCTCTTCGGCTACCGCAGCGACGGCGACTGGATACTCGACGCCATGTTCAACGACAGGCTGAGAATGCGCAACAGGCTCCTCACCGACGTGTGGAACTCGCTGCAAGACCTGCCTTACGAGAAAGACAACGACTACCAGCGCAACGGCACCGACGGTGAATACGTAGAGATATTCATGGAAGGAAAATACTGGGGACTCTACTGCTTCACCGACAAGATTGACCGTAAGAAGCTGAACCTCAAGAAGACAAAGGACGAAGGACTGCCCACAGAGCAGACCCGCGGACAGCTCTGGAAGAGCCTCTTCAACTGCTCTGCCACAACATTCTCAAGCTACTCTGAGAACCCCAAGACAGGAAGACTTAGTTGGGAGGAAACCGACAAGGACATAACCTGGGAGCAGAAATACCCGGACGCAAGACCCGACCAGGGCGACTTCACGCCTATCGCACAGATGATAGACGCTGTCGGACTCAAGGCGTCTGAGGCGACCTGCTTAGAGAACCTTGACAAGAAGTTCTACATAGACAACCTCATCGACTACCACATCTTCACACAGGCATTCCAACTCCAGGACAACCTGCAGAAGAACATGTACCTCAGCGTGAGGAACGTAACAAAGGACAGCAAGCTCCTCATCACTCCATGGGATCTTGACGCAAGCCTCGGACGCAACGCGGGCGGCGACGACATGAGCACCAACGACAAGTGGTTTGCATTCAGCGAGAGTCTTGGAGGCATCAACTACCTCTTCTGGCGACTCGCAAAGGGAACAAACGACAAGACATGGTACAAGGAGAAGTTCTACAACCGATGGGTGGAACTCAAGAACGGCGCGCTCAGCATTGACAACCTCAAGAAGCGCATGCTGGAATATGCCGACCTCTTCGTGAACTCCGGTGCCTACGAACGCGAGTATGAACTCTGGAAGAGGAAGATGGACTCCGACATATACAACGAGATTAACTTCGTATGCAACTTCCTGAAGAGCAACTACGCATATTTCGACGACGAAATGAAGGAATGGGGCTACGGCGAAGGCGGCGACCATCCAGTTACCCCTGACGACCCCGTAACCCCTGACGACCCGGTAACCCCTGGCGGTTCAGGCTCTTACTCTGACACCGACCTGCCTTATGGCAAGGGTTATGCAATAAAGGTTGTAACACTCGACAACAGCACCATCTACTGCATGTTCAGCGACGTTCCCGTTATCACCTTCGAGAACGGAGCAATGCAACTCACGGCAGAGAAGAGTCAGTCGTGGACATGGGAGATAGGCAATGTTGACTACTGGTCGTTCCAGTACGTGGACAACCCTGCACCGAGCAGCATCTCAATGTATTCCGTTGATGAGGACGGCAACAAGCAGACCCGATTCTACACAACAGACGGCAGGGAGGTGAACCCCGAACAGCTCGGCAAGGGCATCTACCTGATGAAAATAGGAAACAACACCGTTAAACTGATTAAGAAATGAGACACATTATATATACCGCACTGCTCCTGGCAGCCGCAACAGGCACTGCCACAGCACAGACAGAACTGCAGATAGTCAAGGCGGGAGAGAAGATTGACTTTGAAGGCAACAAGGGCGCAATGCCATCAACGGTTGCTGCAAAAGAGGATATAAACGGGCTGGACAAGGTAACATTCTCCGGCGACAAGATGACCTTCCACCGCGGTTCGCTGACCACCGACTACACGGTTACGGACGTGGAGAAGGTGAGCGTATCGGGAAACATCAACAAGATGTCCATCTTCTACCCGCCATCGGTAAGCAGCCTGCTCAACTTTGAGACCGGCACAGACACCAGCCTCGATATGGACTATGCCGCCGGCAAGAAGACCGACAGCTTCAGCGCCACGAACAACGAGAGCATCAACGCCTCGCAGGCAGGCACCCTCTCCCCTGCTGCACCAACCATCTACACACTGACCGGCACCAACACGAATGGGGCTATAACCATAACCGGCAGTCAGGACGTGATGATTCTCCTTGACGGGGCAGACCTCAGAAGCCCTAACGGCCCGTCAATCATCAATGAAGGAAGTGGCAAGCTCTATGTGGCCACGAAGAAAGGCACGGTGAACACCCTCACAGGCATAGCATCCAAGAGCAGCGGCGCGGTGTATCTCAGCGGCGAAGGCCTGCTCCGCATACTCGCATCCACCGACAATGTGGCAGCCATCCGCTCTGTTGAGAACATCAACATAGGCGGCGGAACACTCAACATCTTCGCCTCAGGCTACTGCGGACAGGGCATATACTCCGACAAGAACGTAAACATCACCGCCGGAGCAATCAACATCATCACCACCGGCGACGGTACACAGGAAGACGCCAAGCTCGGATTCCAGTGTGCGGCAGCCATCTGCGCTGGCACTGACAGCAATACCGACGGCACCATCAATATAACAAATGCCAAGGTACGCATCAAGGCTATTGGCGGTGTGGGAGCATTGGGACTCGGAGCCATGCACAAGATTACGCTGAAGAACTCCACCATAGTACTCTCCACCTTCGACGACGGCATGAACGCTGTTGATGAGATACAGTCAACAGACTGCGACATCTTCTCAACCTCAGCCGTTGACGACGGTATTGGCGGCAGCGGAGCATTCATCTTCCGCGGCGGCAAGATTTATTCCTGCGCCCCCTACCCTAACGAGGGCGCCTTCGACAACAACGGGAAGAACTTCGCCATCGAGAACAACATCACCCTCATCGGCCTCGGAGCAAGAAGGACAGATTGCCCGATGGGCTACAAATCCACCGTGCCGAGCATCTATCTGAAGGATGTAACCGCCGGCAAGTACCTCATCGTGAAGGACAGCAGCGGCAAGGAGGTGATATCCTTCATCACCCCGCAATATCCCGGACCGTTTGCCTTCACTGTGGCATCGCCGAAGCTCCAGCCGCAGACAGGCTATGAGATTTACACCTCCGACAAATGCACCTCTGGCACAGAGTCGTGGGGCATCATAGAGAACGGCGTCTTTGAAGACCCACAGAAGGTAACCAACGCCACATCATCAGAAGTACACTAAGGCAAGCTGTTCCACAAGCGCAAACAGCAACCCCATAAAACAAAAAGTGCAGGCGGATTAGAAATTCCGTCTGCACTTTTTTAGTACCCTATCTTCCCTTCACTTCCCCAACACCTTCTTCACCTTACCGTCGGCCGTTCTCACGATATTAACACCGCGACCAGGGGCAGGGATGCGTGTGCCGGACAATGAATAATATGCTGTCTGTCCTTCTGAAGTAGCAGATAATACCGTCGGACTGATTGCCGACGGGTCATCCTCTGTGCTGTGCTTATACACTCCCGTTACCATGGCTGTGAGCGGCGGGGTGTAGCCGCCGAAGAGCGTCATAAGGCAAATCTGAGGCAGAACACCGGAACTTTTCATGGATGCCTCCAGCTCAAACTTGAACTCCGTGGCGCCTTCAGGCACATCCATCGTGTTTGTCCCCTCCCAGAAGGCAATCTTCCAACCGGCTTTTACAGGCTCGGCAAAGCGCACCACCACATAGTCGCAGTTCTTCACGTCGATGTTCATCATCTTGAAGGCTATCTGCAGGTCGCCGGTGGCAGTGTATGTGGTGTAGTCGTCCCCTTTCACCATTGATGTGCGGGCGAAATCATCGTATTGTTTGCCTTGATCCTGCGGTATCTCTATAAAATAACCCTGCTCCGGGTCCGGGTCAATCTCCGGCAGTTCGTCGTCCCTGGAGTTCACTGGTGTGGCAGGTTCATCGCAAGAGTGAATGGCGAAGGAGGTGAACTTGTCGTCGGC
>JABUUG010000229.1 GCA_021443285.1 Bacteroidaceae bacterium | reverse complement strand
GTGTGTGCCCCTTTCTGGCGAACAGCGGCGCATAGGAAGCCATGACGACCACATCGGCATTGCGCTCCACATTGGTGAGGTGTATAGCCTCAGCAAGCGCGTTCTCCAGTTCGCTGCCCCACGATGCCCATTCGCCGAGATACACCTTTGTGCCGTTGCGGTCGTATTTGTCGTAGAAATTCTGGTTGTGGATATACCATCCCGGCTGCACATAGTAGTGCTCGTCAACGATGTCTATGTTCTCCCTCTTCGCCAGCTGCCATCCGAACTCATAGTCAGCTCCCTCGTTGAACGGCCCGACAGTGCCTACCACCTGAATGTCAGGGTATTTCGCCTTTATGCGCTTGTTGATGAAGTTGAAGCGCTCGGTGAACACATCACCGATGATATCCTCGTTGCCTATGCCTATCATCTTGAGGTTGAAGGGCTTGGGGTGTCCTGCCTTTGCACGCATGGCGGCAAGCTTCGATGTCTTTGCGTCGGCATTAGCCCATTCTATCAGGTCGAGCAGCTCCTGCGTGTAGGCCTCCATCTCCTCCATCGGCAGTCCGCCCATCTGTCCTTTGCCCTTTTCGCACGATGAGTTCTGGCATGGCACACCGGCCGGCAGCACCGGCAGCGGCTCTGCGCCGAGGTCTTCGCACAGCTGGAAATACTCGTAGAAGCCTAGACCCTTCGTCTGGTGGTAGCTCCATATATTCTTCTGCGGCTTGCGCGCCCAGAGGTCGCCGATGGTTTCCTTCCAGCGGTACATGTTGTCAAGTCCGTTGCCATGGCTGAGGCAGCCGCCAGGGAAGCGAACAAAGCGGGGCTTCATGTCGGCGAGAGCCTGCGCGAGGTCGACACGCACGCCGTTCTTGCGGTTCTTGAAGGTAGCCTGCGGGAAGAGACTGATGAAATCAAGCGCGGCCGTTCCTGGCTGCTGCGGTTCTATCGACAGCACGCAGTTGTCGGCAGTCTTGGCAGCTGTCAGCACAGCCTTGCACTGCTGCCAGTTGTCTGATTTCAGCTTTATGGTAGTCTCCGCAACGGTCTCACTGCCCTGTACGAGCCTTACCTTCAGCGTGTTCTGCCCACTGATGTTCTTTCCGAAGAGGAAGAGGTCGAGCTTTGCGCCCTTCTTCACGGCGATGCCGTCGTAGCCGCTGTTCTGCAGCGCACCGCCCTTGGCAGTAGTCTCAAGACGCACATAGTGGGGGTTGTTCTCGTGGATAGGGCTTTCGGTAGCTATCTCCGCCTTCAGTCCGCTGCCCGTGACAGTCCAGCAGGTCATGGCGTTCCATTTGCCGTTGTCGTGGGCGGAGTATTCAAAGTCGCGGTTCTGCACCATCTCTGCGTACAGTCCACCGTCGGCAGCGTAGTTTATGTCCTCGAAGAATATGCCCATGAGCTTGTCGGAGATGGGCTTCTTGTCGTCGGGTCTTACGTTAAGCACCGCCTTCAGCCCGCTCATGCCGCGGAAACGGTGGCTGTCCTGCGCAGCCCTCTCGCCTGTCAGAGCGCTGCGCGCCTTCTGGTCGGTGGTAAGCACGCGCAGCTGCTCTATGTCCTTGTACGCCATGCGGTGCTTCTCGCCCTTCAGCTTCACGCCGGCAACGGTAATCTCCGTCTGTCGGTTGCATTTGTCGTAGTCGGCTTTGGTGATGGCTTTCGGGCTGTCCCACTTCACGAAGTCGCGGCTCGATGTGCTGTAGTATTTGCCGTCTTTGGTGGTGAACACCACTGTAAAGCCCTTCGCACTGCTGCACAGCAGGGGGTTATACACCGTTGCCACGCCCTGCGCGTATGGGTAGTCCTGCGGCTTCCAGAGGAAGAGGTCGTCGGAGAAAGTGGTGGCAAACTGGTTGAGCTTGTTGTCCACCTGCCATACGGCATACCATCGACCGCCGCGGTTTGTCAGCGACGGCGTGGAGCGCATTGCCTTGTCGCCGCCCCATGAGCCGTAGTCGCTCTTCACATAGGAGAAGTCGTTGCAGAGCTTCATCCATGTGCGGTGGTCAACGCTGTAGGCTATCTTCAGCCCGTCCTTGTCACTTCCATGATTGTAGAAAAACACATCCACCGAGTCCGGTTTGGCGGCGGTGGCACTCATGCAGCACAATGTGGCGGCAAGAGCCGTAAACAGAATTTTGAGCTTCATTGTATTTAGATTTTAAGTGTGAGTTCTAATGCTCATATCTTCTCCCCCCT
>JABUUG010000228.1 GCA_021443285.1 Bacteroidaceae bacterium | reverse complement strand
TGAAGGGGAAGGTTATGGCAAGTCCGGAAATCGCCATCGGACCGACGCACTGCCCTATGAAGATGCTGTCAACAGTGTTGTAGAGCGATGCGGCTGTCATGGCGATTATAGACGGCAGCGCATACTTCCACAACAGGTTTCCAACACCCTTTTGTTCCAGTTCTAATGAAGCTATGTTTTTTTTCATGCTGGCTTATGGCAATATCTATTAATTAATTACTCCCCCAAAATATCCCCTTTAACTCCTCTTTAACTCCACTTTCCTAAATGTATTGTCTGCCCATCGTAGGCAAGTTCGAAGCCTGTGGGGAGTATCTTGTTCACCTCGTCATGCAGTCCGACATCGTGACACATATGGGTGAAGAGCACACGCTTGGCAGTTGTCTTCCGGGCAAAGTCTATTGCTTCATCAATCAGGAGGTGAGTCTTGTGGTCTGGTTTGAATCTCAAGGCATTGAGAACGAGTGTCTCCACTCCGTCAAGGAAAGTCATTTCCTCCTGGTTGATAGTTTTCATGTCGGTGATGTAGGCAAAATTTCCTATGCGGAAGGCACTGATGGGCAGTTTGCCATGGTTTACGACAAAAGTGTGTACGTCAATGTCTTTCACCCTTATTGTGTCGTGGTCGCCAAATGCCGTGGCGGTGATTGATGGTATGCCGGGATATTTGTCTGCCTCAAAGAGGTAGGGCATGGTGTGATGCATGGCCTCGATAACACGACGATTGCTATAAATATGAATGTTCCCGAACACACAGAAGGGCCGAAGGTCGTCTATGCCTCCGCAATGGTCGTAGTGGATGTGCGATATGAAGACTGCGTCTATACGACTGGTGGTGCCCGACTCAGAAGAGTCGGGAAAGTCGGTAGTGTTGTATATGCCGGCTGCCCCGCCCAGCTCTCCGGCAAAGCTTACGCCACGGAAATGCCTTATCATCTGCTCGCGGAAGTCAGGTCCGCAGTCAATGAGTATTCGGGCGCCCCGGGTTTCCACCATGATGGCAGCCCTCAGCCGGCGGTCTTTGGGATTAGAGCTTGTACACACCCTACAGTTACAACCAATAACAGGAACACCGCAAGATGTTCCTGTACCAAGTATTGTTATCTTCATTCTACTAATCTGTATAATGACCAGTGTGAGCCTTTCCTATGAAAGTAGAGACGGCACTCCTGGGAACTAGACGGTTGTCGCATGATGAACACCTTGTTGTTAGACGAAGACGATCTCTGTCCGTAAGATATCGAGAAGAAGTCGGCAGCCAGTTCTGGTGCCCAGTCAGCATACTCATCGCAGGAAATGACCCGTGTTGTGGTAAGATTCTCATCCTGTTCGTCAGGTCCCGTGAAATTTATCACTGGTTCAAGACTGTCATAACAGAAGGTGGTGTCTGTTGCAAACTTCTGGTAGAACTGTAGGAAGTCCGCATTGCGTGAATCAGAAAGCTCTTCCGCCTCGATTTCTGTCATCATCCATTTGCCCTCGATTCTGTTAAACGTAAAGCTCTTCAGGGAGTTCTGGGGTATATCCACATGGTTCACTACGACTTCATTCAGGGCAGTGTCCTTAGCCAGGGCTATCTGGTCTTCATTGTCGAGCAGGACGACATAAAAGCCGTCATCGGCACAGAATTTCTCCATCTGCCATTGGCTTTCGCCTATCTCTTCTGTTTCTCCGTCTGCCATGTACTTCAACGGCCAGACAATACGCTGCTTCTGCACCTTTCGGTTATTAGAGAAATTGAAGAAGAAATCGTCGAAAAGCTCATCGGCGGCCCTTGGCATAGGCTTCTCGCCCATGATCTTCTCCACTTCCGACATCGGAGTGCTGTCAAGCACTTCCGGCTCATTCATAAGCGAATCCACGTTTTCCACAGCAATCGAATCCGTTTCTTCAGCCTTGTTTGTCTGGGTGTGCCTGCACCCTGAAAGCGATATTACCGTCATTGCAATAATGAGCAATGTGGCAGCAAAGAGTTTCATATTATTGTTGATATATCAAAAATCGCGGCAAAGATATTCAATTTAGCATTAAGCGATAAACATTAAGCAATATATAATTTACCTTTGCCGCCAAAATATTGATTAAGGAGGGAAGGTAAAGGGGAGTTAAAGGAAAAGTGGAGTTAATGTGGAGTTAAAGGGAAGGTAAAGGGGAGTTAAAGTGACATTACCCTTTTGCGCAGAAGTCATT
>JABUUG010000227.1 GCA_021443285.1 Bacteroidaceae bacterium | reverse complement strand
CGCGAAAGCCCTGAAGGTCGTAAAGACCCTCAGGGCTTTGCTCGTTTATATGTGTTAGGATTGATGCCAATCCCTTGTTTGCGATGTCGAAAAGAAATTTCCAGAAGGAACTGGAGCACCTTATAGAGGGTATGGGAGACCGTGTCCCCTCCCTTCTGCTGCATTCGTGCTGTGCGCCGTGCAGCAGCTATACATTGGAATACCTCAGCAGGCATTTCAATGTTACCGTCCTGTATTTCAATCCCAATATCATGAGGATGCAGGAGTATGGCCTGAGACTGTCTGAGCAGGAGCGTTTTATTAATGAATTTAATGAAAAATGTGATGCTGCACCTGTGGGGGAGGAACGAGAAGGGCATAATCCGGTGTGCCTGATAGCAGGGCGGTATGAGCCGAAGGATTTTGTGGATGCAGTGAAAGGATATGAGAAGGGGCCTGAGGGCGGTGAGAGATGCAGACTATGCTACAGGCTGAGACTTGAGGAGACAGCGAGGATTGCGAAGGAGAAGGGCTTTGATTATTTCTGCACCACTTTGAGTATCAGCCCGTTGAAGAGGGCAGACTGGATAAACGAGATAGGGGAGAGCCTGAGCGAAACCTATGGTGTGAAGTGGCTGGTGTCTGATTTCAAGAAGCGCGAGGGCTACAAACGCTCGATAGAGCTTTCCGCGGAATACGGACTGTACAGGCAGAACTTCTGCGGGTGCGAATACAGTCGCAGAGAAGCTGTGGAAAATTGAACGATATCTGCATTATTCGCAAAAAGTTTTCGATTTGCCGCACATGTCGGAAAAAGGTAAATCAAAAAAAACATTTTGATGGTTTTAGTTTTTTGCATTTCTTTGTCAGTCATTTTCAATTAATGTACATTTGCGCAGTTTTTGTATTTTGCGAGGACTGATAATATGGACAAAAGGTAGATTACGTCTGCTGCTATGAAGAAAGGTTTTTTCAGAATATCCCTGATTGTTTTGCTCGCCTCTGCCATCCTGTCGTGTGAAAACAGGAAGACGAGGGCAGAGATAGAGGCTGACTTCAAGGACTTCCATGACACGGAGGTGCCTGACGAGGAGATGGCTACATCGAAGTCGCTGGAGGCTCACATCAATGACAACACCGATATGTTCAAGGGGAAGTCGTTGGAGGAACTGAAGAAGGAGGAAGAGGAAGCCAAGAAGAGGGCCGAGGAGGAAAAGAAGAAGGCAGAAGAGAGACGTAAGCAACAGGCACAGGAGAGCAGTTCCGACTACGGATACAGCTCTTCTGACAGCACGGCTGCAGAAGGGATTTATTCAGAGAGCAGCTCCACTTCCGCCGACCCTGTTACGCATACAGAAAACGTTTTGGTCCAGCCGCAGAAAACAGAACAGCAGAGAAAGAACGGTACGGTGGAAGAGGGACTGGCACAGTAATCGCCCCCAGCCTACCTGTAGTTATTTAAGGCAGATGGCATAGGTCTGCGGAAAATTAAACAACAGCGCATTTATGGCAGATTTCAATGAACAGACACTTCGCTTTGGAGATGATAACTTCGAAAGTGAGAACAAGAATATGATGTCTTCAAACGGTAACATACGTTTCGGTGGTTTTGATGATGACGACCAGTCGCAGAGTCGCGGTGTAAACGATGCGCCAGCGGCAAAGACTGTGCAGTCGGACGCATCTGCTACTCCTAATATGCAGCAGAACCAGCAGCCCGCCAAGCCCAAGCCGCAGGGTGTTAAGAAACCCGCTGCCGCCCAGCCTTCTGCTCCGGTGCAGCCCACCGTCTCCACTACGCCTCCGGGATTCGGTAAGAAGAACCTGCAGATAAAGCTTATTGTGATAAACAATTCGGGCGTTGTGCTCAACCGCTACACCGTTAACCAGAAGGAAGTAACCAACGACCAGACACTCACTTTCCAGGAGGAACGCAGCAGCTACGACCTCATCATCGGGGCGGAAGGCTACAAGGACAGGCGTATCCAGGTAACGCAGACAGACCTCGTGAGAGGCGAGAAGCGTGTTACACTCGCCACCCAGCTGCAGAGACTCACCGTTTCGTTCGACACACCAGAAGGACTCAAGCGCGGTGAGATAGAGATAGACATGACCAACCCGGTCTATAAATATATAAAGGATGCTGACCACACCGACACTCCGCTCAATATGCTGCAGATAGACGGCGTGGGTGGTAAGGTCCTCCCCAAGGGCGGCAGGTTGTC
>JABUUG010000226.1 GCA_021443285.1 Bacteroidaceae bacterium | reverse complement strand
AGATGTCTTATTTTTATGATTTTGAAATCACTTTTGGAAACACATTATTTCCCGATGCAAAAGTGGGCAAATATATTTGAAAGGACTTCGTCGGTGGTTATGGCGCCGCCGGTTATCTCGTTGAGGGAGGCGAGGGCGGCGCGGAGGTCTTCCGAAACAAGGTCGGAAGGGAGGGAGAGGGAGAGGCCGTCGATGACGCGGAGAAGGGCGGTGTGGGCGGTGGTGAGCGCCTCGTAGTGGCGGGCGGAAGTGATGATGATGTCGTTTTCGGTTATCTCCGGGATGTCGGCGGCTGAAACAATGGCAGCCTCAAGAGCAGGGATACCCGTATTGTGCTTTGCGGAAATGCTGACGACCTCAGGCATTTCGCAGTTGTTCATCAGGTCATTATCCTGTTGCTGGGCGATTTCACAGTTGTTCGTCAGGTCATTATCCTGTTGCTGGGCGATTTCGCAGTTGTTCATCAGGTCATTATCCTGTTGCTGGGCGATCTCGCAGTTGCTGGTTGGTGCGATGTTCTGTTGCAGGTCAATCTTGTTCCTTACTATGATGAGCGTCTTTCCGCTTGTTCTCTCACGCATTTCCTTCAGTTCGGCGGCTGTAGGTGTGCAGTCTATGAGCCACAACACGATTGTCGCCTCATCGAGCTTCTTGTAGCTGCGCTCTATGCCGAGACGCTCTATCTCATCGGTGGTGTCGCGCAGTCCAGCGGTGTCTATGAAGCGGAAGTCTATGCCCTGTATGTTGAACGTGTCTTCTATCACATCGCGTGTGGTGCCGTGAATATCGCTTACAATGGCGCGGTCTTCGCGCAGAAGGCGGTTCAGCAGTGTTGATTTGCCCACATTGGTCTTTCCTATTATCGCCACCGGCACCCCGTGTTTCAGCGCCTGTCCTGTCTTGAACGACCCGGCAAGGCGGTGCACTTTCCCGGCTATGGTCTTCGTGAGCGAAAGCAGTTCGCTGCGGTCGGCAAACTCAAGGTCTTCGTGGTCGGAGAAGTCGAGTTCAAGTTCGAGCATCGATGTAAGGTGCAGGAGCCTCTCGCGCAGTGAAGCCAGTTCGGAGGAGAAGTTTCCCCGCAGTTGCGACATTGCCATACGGTGTGTTGCGGCGTTTGTCGATGCGATGATGTCTGCCACTGCCTCCGCCTGACTCAGGTCCATCTTTCCGTTGAGGAATGCGCGTTGGGTGTATTCGCCGGGCAATGCCTGCCGGCAGCCGTTGTCGATGAGTGTCTGGAGTATGCTGCTGATAATGAATGGGCTGGCATGGCATGAAATCTCAACGGCATTCTCGCCCGTGTAGGAGCGGGGCGCACGGAACACGGAGACGAGCACATCATCAATAGCCTGTGCTGCGTTTACGATGGTGCCGTAATGCAGTGTATGCCCCTTTGCGTCTGCGAGAGAGTTCCCTTCTTTTGCAGGGCTGAACACGCTGTCAACAATGCTTATGGCATCGGGACCTGACACGCGGATTACGGCTATCGCACCGCCTTTGGCAGTGGAGAGGGCACAGATGTTCATTCTTCACTATTCGTTAATTTAGTCCCTCTTGAATATATCTCTCGTATAAACCTTGCCGGCAACATCGTCGAGACAGGAGTCGTAGCGGTTGGCTATAATGGCCTGCGACTGCGCCTTGAACGCTTCGATGTCGTTCACCACCTCCGAACCGAAGAAGTTTGTGCCGTTTTCAAGGGTGGGCTCGTATATGATGACCTTCGCCCCCTTTGCCTTTATGCGCTTCATGACGCCCTGGATGGACGATTGGCGGAAGTTGTCGGAGTTCGATTTCATGGTCAGCCGGAACACTCCTATCGTAGGCACTACCATCTGCTGTGCACCTGCCTCCGGATACTGGTTGTTGCTTGAATAGGCATACCATCCTGCCATCTTCAGCACCTGGTCGGCGATGAAGTCCTTCCTCGTGCGGTTGCTCTCCACGATGGCCGTCATCATGTTCTGCGGCACCTCGTTGTAGTTTGCGAGTAGCTGCTTGGTGTCCTTCGGCAGACAGTAGCCACCGTAGCCGAACGACGGGTTGTTGTAGTGGGTGCCGATGCGTGGGTCGAGACCGATGCCCTGTATGATGGCCTGCGAGTCGAGGCCCTTCACCTCAGCGTATGTGTCCAGCTCGTTGAAGTAGCTCACGCGCAGTGCGAGGTATGTGTTGGCGAAGAGTTTCACCGCCTCCGCCTCCTTCATGCCCAT
>JABUUG010000225.1 GCA_021443285.1 Bacteroidaceae bacterium | reverse complement strand
AAGCCATAATAAAACCATAATTGATTAAATTCGTGGGAACTAATTTATAGAACCCACCTTTAATGTGTGCAAAGGTAGGCGTTTTTATTGACGGACAGTAGGAGTAGGGTGGGGAATTGCCCTGCGGACAGACTATTTGCTTGATGTTTGGCAATATCCCACGAGCCTGTACGCGCGGTCGGCGGGTGCTTTGTAATAGACGAAAGCCTGATAGGCGTTCTGTGTTTCGTGGAAGTTTCCGTCTTCGGGGAGGTGGCGCATACCTGTGCCGGCCATCTGCTGCATGATGGTGTAGTTGTAGTAGCCCTGCTTCTGGAGGATGACTGCCTCGTAGCACTTGTCCTTTTCGTTGTAGGTCATCATATTGTAGTCTTGGTCGAAGCGGCCGTAGGTGAAGTCGCCGTCGATGAACAGGTGGCCGGGCAGCCGCTCGGGGCAGAGGAAGCGGTAGTGGACATAGACGTATTCGGTGGCGTAGTCGTTCTCGTAGTTGTCCGACTTCCTTATGTAGAAAGCCCCGTCGGCATCCTCGTCGTAGGAGTAGTTGCGGGAGACGGTGGCGGGGAAGGGGAACACGTGGTAGTTGCTGCCGTCCCAGTGTATGTAGTCTATGCCGAAGGTGGTGTGGCTGACGGAGAGTATCTCATACTTGTGGTATTCGTTCACCCCGTCGAAGATGAGCGACGGGCAGTGGTCCCATCCAAGCCCTTCGGTGGTGTTATACTGCCATTGGGGGTTCCATCGTGCGCTGCTCCACTGCTTGTTCTGCAGCACGACGGTCTTCAGCTGCTCCTGCGGAATGGTGGGCGATATGCCGTTGTAGCGCAGAGTCATGGACACCTGCTGGTGGGTCTTCTGGAAATCGACGTCGGTGTTTCCGCTGACGTTCATGGCGAGTTGTGCCTTGTCCTCCACGACCATAAAGCCCAGTCTGAACACCTCCTCGTCGTTGTTGTCGTCGAAGACGGTGAGGATGTAGTTGCCCGACATTTTCAGGCGGCACTGGTCGTTGGGCAGGCTCAGTCGGTAGTGGGTGTAGAGCATCTGCGTGTTTATGCTCTCCGTTATGTCGTCGATGGTCAGCCCGTTGTAGAAGCCCTCTATATAGTCGCTCTCCACAAGTCCGTCTGACGGTGTCCAGTCGTAGCTGCAGTGCTGCAGGCGGTAGGAGAAGCGGCGGTAGTTGTGCTGCATATCGTCGAAGGAGATGTGCAGAATGTCCTGAAGGTCGCGGCTGTTGAGGCTTATCACAGGCATCTCCGTCCATCGTGTGCCGGCAACAACCTGCACTGTGCGTATGTTGCTGTCGAGGATTTGGACTGTCTGCGCCTGGGCGACAAAGGGCAGCAGGGCGAAAAGGAAGGAGAGTAGGGTGTTATGTTTCATAGATGGACTGTGATAAAAGGCGGTAGATAGTGCGTGTCTGCTCATCTTCTATAAGGGAAAGATGCTCGTTGATGACGGAGAAGTCGCGCCTTGCCGCGGGACCCGTCTGGGCTTCGCGGGGAGGCAGGTGGTGTAGCTTGTCAACAACCTCGTCGAGAAGGGGGAGGAGAGATGTGTAGTCGAGACCTATCTGCTGCATCTGCCTGTCGGCAAGGGTCATGAGGTGGTTGGTGAAATTGCTTGCGAACACCGCCGCAACGTGCAGCCGCTTGCGCTCTTCCGAACCGAGAATGCTGACGGAAGAGAATGTGGTCTTTGCAAGGGATATAAGCTCCTGCCCAACCGTTGGGCTGCTACCCTCTATGAATATCGGGATGTCGGTGTAGCTCAGGGCCTTCTGCTTGCTGAAGGTCTGCATGGGGTAGAACACGCCGCACTGTGGGAAGAGGCGTGAAAGCAGGGAAAGCGGCTTCGTCCCGGCGGTGTGCGCAACGATACAGGAAGTGGGTGAGAGCCTCTCCTCCAGATATTCTTTCAGCCTCTGTGCGGTTTCTTCTATTGCATCGTCTTTAACGCAAAGCAGATAGACATCGCTTGGGGCAATGCCTTCGAGGGTGCGGCTGCTGACAAGGTTTGTCGAAACGCCGTTCTGCGTGAAGGCTTTGTGCAGGTGGGTGCCTACATTGCCGCTGCCGAGGATTGTTGTCCTGTAGTGCATAACGCGCATTGGATACAGGTGGGTTCTATAAATGGGAGTTAAGGGAGTTAAAGGAGTTAAACCCAAAAAGTTCATTAGAACGCACATTGGTTATATTCTTCACGATTTACTACTATTT
>JABUUG010000224.1 GCA_021443285.1 Bacteroidaceae bacterium | reverse complement strand
CCGCAGACGACCGAGTTCATCGACAAGTACGACCCTGACATCCTCTGGGGCGACTACGACTGGATGACGCGCGCCGACCAGAACGGCAGCTACGACATCGCCGCCTATTTCGCCGCCGTCAGTGGGGACTGCGCTGCCGTCAACGGCTGCATTGCGCGCGTAGAGCGTAACCTTGATGCTGCCAAACGATTTCTCCGAAAGGGCGGCAAAGTATTTCGCGAACTCCGTGGTGATGTTGTTGATGAGCAGCCACTGGCTTATCAGCCTGTTCACGAGATAACTGAAGATGTCCTGCCGTAGGGCTGCATGCAGCACCTCCTTGAAATGCGGCAAGTCCCACTCTATCGTGAAGTCCCCGACATCGCCGACGGCTGCCGTGTAGGTCTTCACCCTGTATGCGTCTATGTCGGAAATGTCGGAACAGCCCTCCTGAAACCAACGCTCCAGTTGAGCCTCGTCCTCCTGCCATGCGGCGATAAGATTGTAGAGCGGCTTGCCGTCCTTTGTCAGGCTGTGCTTGCCAAGGTTCTCTATCGTGCGACGAGCCTCCTTGAAAACCTCCGCTTTGCTTATTACTATCGGTGTCATTGCGTTTCGTTTAGGTGGGTTATTGTGGCATCGCGCCCAACTGCTCCATGCAAAGGGCGTTTAGCAGTTGCATCGCATCAGCAGCCTTGTAGCCCGACATCACCAGTGCCGCCGTCTTGCACACGACCGCCCTGTATATCGTTTCTTCTATCTCCACGCTTTCCGTGCCCTCGCCGACCGCTTCCATGCGCCCGATATAGGAGAGCCGTGCGGTCGTGGGCTTCGGCATAAGCAGCACGGAGTCCCCTGCCGCATTGAGGACGGCTACAGGGCGCGAACTGTTGCCCCTCACTTCCTCAAACTCGCTGAACATCATGCCGAGCGTCTCCGCATCGGTGTGCAGTTCGGTCACTGGTCGCTTCCATTTCATCGCCGTGCCGCCGCTCTGGCTGTCGTGTATCGCGCCGAAGCGCAGCATATCGGTAGGGAGTGTGTAGTTGCTCGTCAGGCTTGTAAGCGTAGCGGTCTTACATGAGAGCGCACGCATAGGGGCGGCAAGACGCACGGCGTTGACCGCATCGGCGAGCCGTCCCCTTATCGCCGCATCAAGGTCAAGGGTGTCAACATCGGTGAGGGCGAGTCTGCTGCCGCTCGCCGTGTTGTCCGTGTTCTCGTCTATCACAAGGCGCACGTCCCTCAATATGTCGCTTATGCTTCTGTCCATGTATGTGGTGAAAGGTGGTTCTTATTCCTTGAATGTGAGTGAAACGCCGTGCTGCGCTGCAATCTCAACGGCGTTCTGGCGGCTCTTCACGTTCCTTACAGCAACGCCGAAACGGCTGTTAAGCCATTCCCTTGCATCGCTCACCGTGTCAAAGCACATGGCTTCCGTGTTCTCATCAGCCGCACCGGCTTCATCAGCCGCAGCCGTGGCGGTCTCCTGCGTTTCGGTCTCCTCCTCGCCTGTTACGCTCTTCAGCGCGAAAAGCACATTGAACCAGTGGTGCTTCTCAACGGCTGCAATCACGGTCTTGTCGGTCGTTATCAGGTAACTGCCGCCGTCTGTCAGACGCTCGAAGTTTATCTCCATGCCGTCAGAGTTGAACGAGAGCACGCTCCTGCTCGTATAGTGTTTTGTAATCATAGGATAATAAGGAAGGGGCGAATGGGCTGAATGCCGCACTCGCCCCGAACACATTAATAACTATTTCAAATGGCTGTCCATGTATGTGCGCCGCGGCTTTCCGCGCCGCCGTTATGATAGAAGCCCACGAAGTAGAGCATTACGCTTTCTTCAGGCTGATGCGCGCGTGAGCCATCGGGTTCTTCAGCACAAGGCAAGACACCTCGCGGAGAATGATAGCGTCGGAGTTGCGCACGCCGAGTTTCTCCATGTCAAGGTCAAGTTTGCCAAGTGGCTTGAACACGCACTTCTCAAGATATTCAGGCTCGAGAAGGCCGCCCTTGCAACACCCACCAACGTAAGGTGGGAAAACGGCTCCCAGATGAAGTGGGACGCAGTCACGGCAACTGCTGCTGGCACCCCGCTTGAGCAGGGCATACTGCATAAGTACAGCATCGACATCTTCAAGAATGGCTCGCTTGTCAAAACCGTCGATGCCTCGACCAACGAATATTTGAACTTCGCCAACTTCATCGCAGAAGAGGCAAACTTTGGCAACGGCGACTACACCGT
>JABUUG010000223.1 GCA_021443285.1 Bacteroidaceae bacterium | reverse complement strand
TATTTTTTTACCGCAGATTCAACCAAATTCACGCAGATATTTACAAATTCACGTAGAATCTACATTAAGATTTTCGCAGATTTATTGCTCTGGCAAGCGGCAAGCCGATTACCGCATGGTCTGCGTGAATTTAGTTGTAACCGGCTTGCCGCTTGCCAGAGCAAGAATCTGCGGTTTAAGATAATAATTGTTATAAGATATTTTTTAACGTTACATAACTCCCCAAATCACCTTCCCAGCCATGCCTCCGGGTTCAGCTTGCCCGTCTGCTTGCGGAGCTGGAACTGCAAGGTGTTGTTGGATCCAAGCGCTCCTATTGTCTGGCGTGCCGACACCTTCTGCCCCTTGCTGACATTCACAGTGGAGAGGTTTGAATATACGGAGATGTACTCGCCGTGGCGTATCATGACGACCATCTTCCCGTTATGCCCGAACACTGCGCTCACCTCGCCGTTGTATATGCTGCGCGCCTGACATCCCGACGTTCCCTGTATGTCTATGCCGTTGTTGTTCAGCTGCACCTTCGTTCCCGGCACGGTGTTCACGCCGAAATGCCCGACAATCTTGTAGCTTCCGGTGATGGGCACAGGCAGACGTCCGCGGTTGCTGGCGAATGACGATGAGAGCTTGCGGTCGTCGGCACTGATGTCGAAGCCGGCATCCGACTCCGCTGACTTCTTTGCCTCCGTAACCTCTTTTTCCTCCCTTCGCTTTTCCACTTCCGCCTTCCTTTCCATGGCGAGCAGTTCGTCTTCCGCCTTCTTCGCCGCCTCTTGTGCCTTGCGTTCAGCCGCTGCAGCCTTTGCCTCGCGCTCCTCGCGGTCAGCCTTTGCCTTAGCCTCAGCTTTACGCCGTGCCTCGGCATCCTTTTCGGCAGCTATGCGGCGGTTCTCCTCATCCCTCAGGCGGCTTTCCTCAGCGGCCTGACGGCGGCGCTCCTCGGCTGCCTTGCGAGCCTCCTCACGCGCCTTTGCCTCCTTTGCACGCGCCTCGGCGAGCAGACGCTGGCGTTCCTTCTCAGCGGCGGCAGCCTCAGCCTTCTTGCGTGCCAGCTCCTCCTGGCGGCGTTTCTTCTCCGCAGCTATAGCCTCACGCCGTGCCTTTGCCTCCGCAGCGGCGGCAGCACGTATCTTCTCCATCTCGGCAGCAACCAGCTGGTCTATCTTCGCGTTTATCTCCGCGCTCTGCTTCTGCTGTTCGGAGATAACCTGCTGTATGGTCTTCTGCTCCTTCTGCAGCGACTGTATCATCACCTGCTGCTTGCCCTGCTCCACAGCCAGTTTGTCCTGTTCCGACTTGTGGCGGTTTCTCAGCTTCGTCTTGTCATGCTTCACTACCAGCAGCTGGCGGCTCTTCTCCATCACCTCGTCCTGCTTTGTCTTCACAAGCTCGCCCTGTGCCTTCTGGTAGGCGGCATATTCGCGCACAAAGCGCAGGCGGCGGTACATCTGCGGGAAGTCTTTTGCAGAGAAGATGAACATCAGCTTGTCCTGTATCTTGCCGGCCTTGCGCATATACTGCATCGACTGCGCATACTTTTTCTTACGTGAATTGAGCTGCTTCTGCAGGGTCTTTAGCTGGGTTTCAAGCAGTTCTATGTTCTTGTCTATCTGCTCAAGGTCGCCGGAGATGGTCTTAATGTTCGCCTCGTGGGCTTCGATATTGCTTCCTATCACAGCCAGTTCGTTGAGCCTTTTCGCCACGTCGGCCTTGTTGGCATCGAGTTTCTTCTTCTCCTCGTTGATCTTAGCCTGCACCTTGCTGCGCTCACCCTGCAGGTCTTTCACCTCCTGCGACGGCACATACTTCAGCTTTGGCGACGACGATTTCGACTTTGACCGCGACTTCGTCTTCTGCTTTGTCTGCGTCTTGGTGCTTGTCTGGGCTTTAGCTTGTGCCTGCGATTTTGTCTTCGATTTGGACTGCGTGCTGTTCTTTGCCGCCGACTTGCCCTGCGACTTCGACGAGACAGCAGTCTTGGTCTGTGTCTTGGCGGAAGACTTCGACTTTGTCTGGGCAGACGCCACGTCAGCCACAGCTATTGCCAGTGATAATATTATGGTGATTATCAGCCTCATCATCTATTACAAGAACACTCTTGCATTTGAAGTTAGGTTCTGAAAAATTGTCGATTAAATACTGTAACCTTGTTGTATTCTTATGTACAATGAAGATATTTTTTTGATTGTTAATTTGTGCTGGCGAGAAATTAAGATTCTTTTCCA
>JABUUG010000222.1 GCA_021443285.1 Bacteroidaceae bacterium | reverse complement strand
CATACATTGATACATTTATGATTTATGATTTGTTGATTTTCAGTCGCTTAACGAATAGTGAACGTTAAGGGGCTACGGTTATGTCTTCAACGTCGGTAACGCTGTCCATCCATCCTTTCATAATTACTGCGGGGGAATGGGTGGTGAGGATTATCTGTGCGTTGGGGTTGAGCTGGAGGATATTCTCTATGAGTTGCTCCTGCCAGTCGGTGTGGAGGGATACTTCGGGCTCGTCCATGAGGAGTACGTATGGCTGCAGGTCTTCAACGAGTACGGTAAGCAGTATGCAAAGCATCTGTTTCTCGCCGCTGGAAAGTTTTGTGGGCAAGAGTCTTTCTCCAAGATGCTCAAAGCGAATCTCGTTCTCGGTGCGGATGAGTTTCTTGCCTGTTTCGGAGAAGAGGCGGTCTATCATATCTTGGAATTTTGCCTTCTGGTCTGACAGTTTCTGTGCCTCGAGTGATGCTGTTGGGCTGCCACTCTGCAGGGCTTGTATGATGCGGTTGCCGATATTGACCTGATAGTCAAGATAGCGACGCTGTAGGAGGAAGAGTTGGAAGTCGAGCTCGCTGATGAGGTATCTGTCGAGTTTATGAAGTGCTTCGGCGGAGAGTAGTGGACGGTCAAAGGAACGAATGATATCGTATCGTACGGATTTTAATCCTTCGGGGAAGGTGTTTATGATGACCCCGGTAGTGGATTTGCCGTCGTGTGCAGAGAGGGAAGATAGGTGGTTGGCAATCTTGTTAATGATGGTGGATTTCCCCACTCCATTTATGCCACTGAGCACATTTACCTGCCTATTGAGATTCCAGCGGATATGCTTCTGTCCGCTCCATAATTCATTTATCTCAATGGATGTGATGTATTCTGCATAGTCTGACATAGTTGTGTTTTTAGATAGTGAAAGTATGGAAGAGCGGTGAAGCCACATCACCCCAGCGCTGATGCGCAAGGTGTGGGAGCTTTTTTACGTTCTGGGGCTTTCTTTATTTTCTTTTTTTCAGCTTTTCCGTGATTATCCTTGCGGCTTCTTGCGGCGCATTCTTTGTTCCGAGAATATCTCTGACTCTTCGATAGCCTTGCATCTGTGCTTTCCGCTGTGTTGTATCAGAGCAAAGATGAATAAGTTTTTCGGCTATCAATAGTGGGGTACATTTCTCAGCAATCTGTTCGGGAACAACCTCTTCGTCTGCAACAAGATTTACGAGCGAAACAAATCTCACCTTGAGCACTACCTTCCTCAAGATGGCAATGAGCGGATGCAAAGGCATATCGTAAACCACAACCTGCGGAACTCCCAACAATGCTGTCTCGAGCGTGGCTGTCCCGCTGACCACAAGTGCTGCTGCTGAATGAGATAACAGACGGTAGGTGTGTCCGCAAAACAGTTGAACAGTGCTGCAGTCTACAATGTGATTGTAACTCTCTGTCTGAATGCCCGGGGCTTGGGACACGACTATCTGGAAGTTATCAGCAGAAGGGCATAACTGTTTGAGTATGTCGAGACTTTTGAGCATAACGGGGAGATTTCTCTTTATCTCCTGCTTGCGGCTTCCTGCAAGAATGGCAATAATGGGCCTGTCTGCGGAAAGGTGGTTCTCACGGCAGAAATGCTCCCTTGTTTCGGAATAGTTGCCCTTAAACTCTCTGATTTCCTGTGCTGTAGGGTTTCCGACATAGTTAATCTTAAAGCGGTGTTTCCCTTCATAAAAGGGTATCTCGAAGGGGAGTATGGAAAACATCTCTGCGATGTCGCGTTTTATGTTTTTTATACGGTATTCCTTCCATGCCCATATCTTTGGGGATATGTAGTAATATGCAGGGATTTGTGTCTTGGTTTTGAGGAATTTCGCAATCCTAAGGTTAAAGCCAGGATAGTCGACAAGTATGACCACATCGGGGCAGTAATTCTGAATATCAGACTTGCAGAGAGAGAGAGATTGGGCAATGGTATGCAGGTGGAGAAGCACGGGAATAAAACCCATGTATGCTAACTCTCTGTAATGCATGACCATAACTCCGCCAACGGCTGCCATAAGGTCTCCCCCGAAGAAGCGGAAGTCGGCCTCAGGGTCTTGTATGGCGAGTTGCTTCATGAGGTTTGACGCATGTAGGTCGCCGCTGGCTTCGCCTGCAATAAGATAGTATTTCAAGGTAGGTTCTAAAAATTGGAAGTTAGAAGAGGCTAAAGGAAGTTATTCGTTAAGTGAATGGAAGTGGAGTTAATGTGGAGTTAAAGTGGAGTTAAAGTGACAAATGACTT
>JABUUG010000221.1 GCA_021443285.1 Bacteroidaceae bacterium | reverse complement strand
ATATGCAGAGGCGCTGTATTGCAGTGTGGCGTTGATAACAACAGTAGTGTCATGTCTCTGGTAGTCATCGGGGAAATCATCGTATGTGCGGTTTGCTCCGAGGGGGTCTGTACCTTGGAACTTAACGGCATAAGGCCATTGCTCATCGTTGTCGGTCTTATCGTCCCAAGGGTGTCTCCAATATTCGGTTGGCGCTCCCATGACGACGAGCCACATTTTTTCGCACTTGTCAGGGACGGTTATCTCTACTGTACCGTCGTTTGCATCGCTCTTCATGTCGGAGTATATGCGCTGACCATCAGAAGTATATGCGACGAGTCCATATCTCCAACCAGCCTTCGATGTGTTTATCTTGCGATAACCATCTGCACCGACTATACCTCGGAATACGGCCTTGACAGCTGTTCCTGCAGAGGGAACTTTCAGGGGGTTAATGTTGTAGCCAAAATTCTGTGGGCAGTAGTCGGGATTGACCACCCACCACTGCTTGTCTCCCCCAAGTTTAGCATCACGGAGCGCTGATGTCGGCTCTATGAGTCTCTGGCGGTGTATGCCGATTTTTGCTTTTGCATAACTGCGTACATTGTCTATATCCCATGTTGCCATTCGTGCGAAACAGTCGTACATCTCATCGGCAAACTGGCAGACACTGAGTCCGAAGATGCGCATATACGCTTCAATGGGGTCTTCGGGCTTGACGCTCTCTCTCCAAACGCGGCCAACGGTTGTCATACCATGTTTCATACACCAGTAGTCGTGATAGAAGCAGTTGGTGTATCTTGCGGATTCATGGAGGATGTTGAGGTGATGGCAGTCCATATACTGCTCAAGATACTCCCCATCAGAGAACTGTCTGTCAGGATAGACTTTGTATGCCTGCCAGTTGGCACAGTCCTCCCACCAGCAGTTTCCTCCACCGGCATTGTCGCCAAACCCGTAGTTCTGTCCGTGGCTCATGCCGAGGTCTGCACTGACAAGATACTGGAAGGAGTGTGCTATCTCATGTGCGGCGGTATGTCCTCCACGTGCTGTTGCAGCCGAAGGATTGCAATGGAAGAGTGCGACCTTTATGCTGCGGCTTTTTTTGGTGTTTCCGCTATAGTACCACTCGGTGCCGTCAGTTCCCGACCCGTCCGCTCTCCAATCGGTCTGATTGACGATGTACATATGGAGCTTGGTGTTGTCGGTGAGCGAGTTGCCAGGCTCAAGGAAACCGAGCTTATTGACATAGGTATCCCATATCTTCTCAGCATTGTTGAGAAGGGTTTTAATATTAACGCCAGAAACGACATCTCCACTCTTTGCAAGTCCTTTCTCCCAGAAGCAGATGAAGTGTTCAGACTCCATGGAGCGTTCGAGACTCCACTGTGAGTTGGTGCTGGTATAGTCACACGCCGAATAGGTGTTAGGCTTTGACAGATAGCGACCAGGCCACTCCAAGTAATAAAATCCATCGGCGAAGTATGTCCTTGGGAAATAGAGAGGCTTGCCCGTCTCCTGAGAAGTCTTCCACAGTCTTGGTCCGATATTCACGAATTGGACGGAGTCAACGTCTGAGAGGGGGATGTAATTGTGGGCTATGAAGCGGTCGTTATATTTGAACCAGAGGGTGTCGGGCTGCTGTGCGGAGATAGTGAAGGGTGAAGGCTTCGTGCCGGGATGCCGGGATACCGTGATGAGGGCGGTGCAACCGCAGAAGAGAGCGAAGAGGAGGGAGAGAGTTTTTTTCATAAGGCTATCTCTTTACGACTTTTATTGAACTCTGTCCTATCTTTATGATGTATGCTCCTTGCGGAAAAGACGAGAGGTCTAGAGTAGCATAGCCGTCATTGGCACTGATAGCGGCATTGCACTTGGCACCAGCAACGGTATATACCTGAACATCCTTAGCATCTGCCTTAACAACCATGGTGTTATTGTTCCAGGAGAAGGAAGCGGGTGTATTCAGTTGACTGATTGCAGAAGGGTCATCTGTATCAGAGACATAGAAATTCTTTATCTGTGAAAACTCGTATGTATCGCTGCTTACGACACATTTTCCATCGACAAACTTCATAACGGGTTGAGTATCACCAATGAGGTAATAAACCAAAGTGCCACTGGAGAGAGTGAACACGATGCTCTTTGCAGCAGCCGTGAGGGGAAGGAGAAAAAAAAGAATGAGGGTTGCAGGGCGTATCCTTTTGCGCATAGTAGAGGAATACATAACATTTATGGTTTGAAGCAATGTATAAAATATGAAGGGGAGTTAAAGGGGAGTTAAAGGGGAGTTAAAGAGGAGTTAAAGAGGAGTTAAAGAGGAGTTAAAG
>JABUUG010000220.1 GCA_021443285.1 Bacteroidaceae bacterium | reverse complement strand
GGGCATAAAGTACTGCAGTACTCCATTAGGATTACTGCAGTAATCGGGCATGAATTACTGCAGTACTTCTATAGGATTACTCCAGTACTTGGGCATAAAGTACTGGCGTAAACCATATCCTTGAGGCATTTGTGGAGGGTACGGACGGTCTGATACTCTGCAAAATATGGTGGACAGCGTCTGTTGCCATTGCTATGACGCGGCAGCTTGCTTTATGATTTGCCTTCTGATATACATATATAAAGATAGGGGAGGGAAAAGTTAAATATATTGCGAAAAAGGTGGGTTAATTTATGGAGTTTAAGTAATTTTGCCGCGCATTTTCAGAATAGTCATATAGAATATGAAGATAGAGATAATAAACAAGAGCCATCATGCGCTCCCGGCATACGCTACGGAGCAGAGCGCAGGCATGGATATCCGGGCGTTCCTGGAAGAGCCTGTTGTGCTGAAGCCTATGGAGCGCAGGCTCATACACACAGGACTGTATATGGCACTGCCAAAGGGCTTCGAGGCACAGATACGCCCCCGCAGCGGACTGGCACTGAAGCACGGCATTACGGTGCTGAACACCCCCGGCACCATAGACGCCGACTACCGCGGAGAGATAGGCATTGTGCTGATAAACCTCTCGCAGGAAGAGTTCATTGTGAACGATGGCGAGCGTGTGGCGCAGATGGTTATAGCCAGACATGAGCAGGCGGAGTTCGTTGAGGTCAGTGAGCTCAACGAGACGGAGCGCGGAGCGGGAGGCTACGGACATACGGGGAGGAAGTAGATGGATGTTTTTGGGGTATTCCCGGTATTCCTGCATTCCGTAAATCGCTATGACTTCCCACAATTTGAAAACTCTTGAGAATTGAAGAAACTGTTATACATACTGCTGTTTTGTCCGCTTTTCCTCTACGCCAACGAGGATGAGACGAAGCTGCCCATACCCAGAGAGAGTCTCCTCGACTCGCTGTATGCCGACTTCATCGGTCTGGAGGTTAACGACCTGTACGACTCGGCATACACCGTCCTGAAGAGGTGCTATGAGATGGACCTGGAGGCTGCCGAACTTAATTTCCAGATGGCTGTCTATGAGAAGATGACTGCGCAGATGGACACTGCCAAGCATCTGGAGGACTATATGCCCTCTGTCATGAAAAAGCTGAACAAGGCGTTTGCCAAAGAGCCTGACAACCGCAAGTATGCGAAGATGCTGCTCAACTCATACGCGGCGCTGGGCGATACGGTGCAGGTGCTGTCCATGCTCGAAAAGCTCTCTGACCTCGACAAGACCAACGACCAGTATCTCATCCTGCTGATGCGCATTTACGGCGGCATGGGCGAACATGAAAAGGAGCTGAGAGTGCTGGAGCGGCTGGAGAACATTGCCGGGCGCAGTGCAGACACGGAGATGACGCGCATAGACATCATGCGCAGCAAATACGGGGACAAGAAGGCTATCGCCTACCTGAACTCCCTGATGCAGATTTATCCGCAGGAGAGCAAGTATGTGCTGTATCTCGCCCAGTATTATGCCGAGAAGGAAGAGTATTCGAAGGCTCTGCCCGAGTATGAGAGGGCTCTCGAGCTGGACCCTGCCGACGCCACTACGCGCTATGCCTATATCAGCTGTCTCGAAAGGATGGGGCAGGAGGACAAGGCACGCGGGATGAAGTTCGACATCGTCTATGACCCCAAGGCTTCGTCGGAGCTGAAGGTGCAGCTCATACGCGACATACTGCAGGAGTATGAGACGCAGCCCAACGGCACGGAGCAGATGATGCAGATGTTCAAAAAGGCACTGTCGTATCCGCAGGAGAACACCGACATGACGATGCTCTATGTAGGCTACATGAACCTGCAGAAATATTCCGAGGACTCCATAATGAAGGCGTTGAGGGACGTGCTGGATGTGGAGCCCACCAACGAGCAGGCGTACCTCTATTTCCTCTCTTACTACGCGAAGCGCGACGATAAGCAGAACGTGATAAAGACCTGTCAGGAAGCCATCGACAACGGGGTGAACATGCTCGACATATACTTCTATCAGGGGGCATACTACTACCAGACTGGTGAGAAGGACAAGGCACTGCAGACCCTACAGACGGCAGTCGCCAACAGGCAGTTCGCCAACAACCCCAAGCTCTACGCCGAGTGCTACGGGATGATAGGCACCATCTACCACGACCGGAAGATGCGCGACGAGGCGTATGAGGCGTTCGAGGAGTGCCTGCGCTGGGACGCCGACAATGTGGAGGTGCTGAACAAAGAGGAAATCAGCGCCATTATGGCCTACTGCAACACCCACAACATCCCGGNGGTGCTGAACAACTACGCCTACTTTATCTCGCTTGAAGAGAACGGCGACCTCGACAAGGCGGAGCGCATGAGCAAGAGGACTATCATCGCGGATCCGAACAAGGGGATATACCTCGACACCTACGCATGGATACTCTACAAACAGGGCAAGTACAAGGAGTCGGCAGAATACATAAACCGCGCGCTGGGCGATACCGGCAACATCAGTGCGGAGGAGTATGAACACGCCGGAGACATATACCTGATGCTGAAGGAGAAGGAAGCGGCAGTGGCCTACTGGGAGCTGGCGCGCGACAAGACCAAGCTTGAAGGGGGCGACACTACAAATCTGGAAAATAAAATCAAGGAGGCTTCAACGAAAAGGAAAAGGGGGAGGAGAAGATAAAAGAGAATTATGAAAAAGCTACTGACAATAATGCTTGCCGTAGTTGCTCTGGCATCGTGCGGCAGTTCAAAAAAGCTGGCAAAGGAAAGTGCGACACCGTCGGGCACTGCTGTTTCCACCGTGCCGTCAAAGACACCTGTGCAGGTGGCATCCCTGATACAGAAGGTTTATGACAACGAGGTGTATGCAAAGAATATAGTGGCAGACCTGAGCTTCACCCTCGGCATGGGGGAACGTAAGGTCTCAGTCAGCGGAAGCCTCCACATGAAGCGCGACGACGTGATACGCATACAGCTTGTGGCGTTCGGACTGATGGAGGTGGGGCGGCTGGAGTTCACAAAGGACTATGTGCTGATACTCGACCGCTACCACAAGCGGTATGTGAAGGAGGACTACAACAAGGTGAGCTTCCTGCAAGAGAACGGGCTTGACTTCTACACTCTGCAGGCCTTGCTATGGAACCAGCTCTACGTGCCGGGTAACAGCCGTGTAACGGAGTCGCTGCTGAAGGAGTTTGCCGTGTCGCAGAATAGTGGTGTCGGCAAGAGCAATATAAGGCTCGACCGTGGCAACTTCATCTACAACTGGACTGCCGACAACAACACCGCACTGCTTGAGAATGTGAATGTGGATTACAAGAGTGCGGCCCACGGTAACACGAATGTGGATTGCAAGTATTCGAAGTTTATTACCATGGGCTCGAAGCTCTTCCCCTCCATGGTGGCATCCACCTTTACGCTCTGGCTGTTGCGGTTCGATCCGTCCCCCTCCACAACCAGCTCGTAGGTCTTCAG
>JABUUG010000021.1 GCA_021443285.1 Bacteroidaceae bacterium | reverse complement strand
ACACCATCCGCACCGACGCCAAATACTTCACCACACTTGAGGAAAACGATATAGCGAAGACAGGACGCACCGCGCACCAGACAAACAACTACATAGAGATTGGAGCAAGGGTTTTCGATGGTGATGTCATTGATGAGCCCAACCTCATGAACCTAATGAAGCGCATCTTCGTGGCAATACCGGAAGAGACAGACCTGAGCAAGGCGGAGGTTATGCAGTACAACAACCACTCCGACCCGCTCATCCAGGCTTACTACGCCCAGTCAGGCAGCTCGATGGCATATCCGATGAACCGCTTCGACGATGCCCTTGAGTATATCCAGCGTGTGCGTAAGCAGGCCTACACAAACTTCTACAAGGAGACAGCCACCGCAGAAGAGAAGAAGGCGGCACAGGAAATTGCCAACACGCGCTTCGAGATATTCCTCGCCAACGGCACGCACTATCCTTACCGCACCGTGTCGGGAGAGTTCTCAAGCACACGCGGCAACACATTCCTTATTCCGGAGAATGTCTGTGTATATGGTGGTATAAGTTCCAACGACACCTACCTATCTAACCTCGGCTACAATTCGGGCGATGCCGGATCAATAGATATCTCCGACGGTACGTCTACCATAACGCTCAAGAACAAAAAAACGGGCGACATACTTACCACGCGCGAGGTATATGACGTAAACAAGAACTCAATACTTGAAGGCTGGGGACTGCTGAACCAGTCTATACTCTCTGGCGAGGTGGTCAATTCCGACGAAAACAAGAAGGTCTATCATGTCGTCACCGCTATCGCCGCGGAGAAGTATGTAGGCCTGCTGCCTGACGCAGTGGAGACAACATCCGGCGACTGGAAAGCCCTGAACGGCACGACATTCAAGGAGAAGGGCCGCCCCATTATACTTGATGGACTGCAGATTACGGGCGGTGAGGCATTCGGCTACGAAGGTTCAGTACAGTCGGCAAGTACATACTATAAAGGAGGGGCGATCTGTGTGGATGGCAACTGGATGACCGATAAGGAGTCGAAGTTAGACATCCACCACGAGACCAGCCTGAACTCATATATAGACCCGCTTTCCGACAAACGCTCAGGCTTCGACCTTGCCAAGCGCAGTGTAGGCTACCGCAATATCCCCCTCATCATACGCAACTCCCTCATCACGAACAACCTTGCTTGTATGGGTGGTGCGGTGTTCACCAACGGCGAGCTGGAGGTTTACGCTTCACAGCTTTCGCAGAACACAGCAAGGATGAACACCGACAAGGGTGTCGATATACCGCTCCACAGTGAGACACAGATTACCCACCATGCCCGTGGCGGTGCTATCGATGTGAGCTACAAGGCGCGTCTTGTAAACTGCATCTTTGCCAACAACTCTGCAATCTCCACTGACGGGGGCATCACCGAAATCAACTATGTAGATGAGTCGGGGGCAGTTCATACAGACAAAACGTTTAAGGTGCCTAACGGCGCCGGAGGCTTCCTCGCTATCGGCGAGCACGGCACACTACAGATGATGAACTGCCATGTGGTGCGCAACCTTGCTGACGGATACCCCGCAATCTACAACTATGCACCTAATGCCGGCTATAAGACCTTGGCGACCGCATCCTTAAGTCTCAATGACAACTCTATAGTCAATACCGTATTCTGGGGCAACGACTACACGAACACGAATTATCCTGACGAGAAATTCCAGTTCCTGATGAACCCTGTGTCCCAATGGCGTTACGAGGGCAATAAGGATGCCAGCGGGAAGTTCCTTGACACACCAGAGTCTCTGTGGTTCTGCGCTTACGAGCCCGACACATGGTATACCCCTGTCAGCATAGCATTCTCTGATTTGCAGGGCGACCCGCGACGCACGCCATACGAGATGGGCAAGTTTATTCCGAAGCAAATCAGTGATTACGTAACTACCGAGACCGAAGCAGACCGCAAGAACTTCAATATCCATATCAATGCGGACAATGCTGCCAGCGATGGTCCGAACTTCATCTCGCCCTCCACAAAGGCTGGAGTAGAAGGCTATGTGCCGAGTGCCGACTGGATGGTAAGCCGCATGAACAACCTTGTCGACAACGGATGGACATTCATGAACCAGAAGATTACCAAGACCGGTACGGACTTCAAGGTTGATTTCGTAGAAAGAGACGGCAAGAAAGGCTATGGCATATACTACACCGTGGCAGGCGAGACGAACAGCACATCTGAGGACGGATACATTGAGATGCCTACTGAGGAGACCACCTACATGGCATACGCCGACGACCCATCGCGCACTATGCTCCGCGTGTCAAAAGACCCGAACCCATCGCACGAGCAGTGCTACATTGACATAGGCGCATACGAGTACCCCCACGTTGTGCTCAGCCCGGTACTCGGTTCAGAGGTGGATGTGCTTTGGGTGTCATCAAAGGAGCGTCAGGACGTGGGTGTTGCCGACGGTTCAACATGGGAGAAGGCTACCTCCGACCTGCAGCGCGCAATAGAGACACTGCTCTCTTCTCGCAACGACCACAACAAGGAGATACGCCTGCTCGATGGCGACTATGTGCCACGATACACTATGGGTGGCAACCGCGCCTTTATCATCAACACAAGTGCGCTTGACGGCAACAGCGTAGTGCCTGACGATGTTGAGCCAGCAGTCCACACCGAGGGATTCGGCATCAGGTCGCTGACCATACGTGGCGGATACAGCTCGGAGATTAAGGGACAGTACGACATACAGCAGTACCAGTCGCTCATGCACATGGAAAAGAAAGAGCAACTCAGCAACAACAACCTTGACCATGTGTTCATCATAGAAGACGCACGACAGAGGGTGAAGCACGACAATAACACCACTACTGAGACAGTACCTCTGGGCAGCGTAATACCGATAACCATTGAGGGTGTAACATTCTCAAACAATGTGGCAACAGGTGCGGAAGGTGCCTCTGCCGTATGGTATAAAGAGCAGATGAAGGACGCCTCTACCCCACTCGGTGCGCCAGATGTGGATAAGAAGCTAACACTGAAGAATGTTGTCTTTACCGACTGCGGAAAGAGCGGATTGCCGCTGCCTGTTGTGAAGATAGAACGGGGAGGAGACGACGCTCTCATATACAACTCGCTCTGGCACAGCAACCACGGCAACTCTCTCGATGCTGTGAAGACGAAGGTCATAAACTGCACCTTCGCACGCAATGACGGCAAGGTGAAGCTTGACGCCGCAAGTGAACTCCACAACAGCCTGCTATGGATGAACAGCGGCAACAAGACTGCCACCGCTACGAGCCAGTGCTCGGCAGCTAACGAGATAGACGGCGCACTGACGAACTACACCTACAACGCTATCTGCGGACTGACGATTACCGACGCGGACAACGATGACAGAGATGATGTAAGCTTCAACTCTCCGCTGAGCATCAACAATAGGGATGTACTCACCGGTCCTAACTTCATTGACCCAGAACACGGCGACTACGGCGTATCTTCAAGCGTTCGCGTTACGAGCAAGGCTTCAATAACTGCATATATGAACGCCGTCTATAACCCAGCCACACCATATACAAGCGAAACGTCGGCAAAGGCAGCGCTTGAGAAGTCAATTACGGATAACCAGAAGATTTTCAGCAGCGATTTTGAGGGTGTCCACAACCAAGACTTCCTCAAATGCCATGACCTCTCCACGTATGTACGTCTCTATGATGGCGGCTTGGAACGCGGTGCATTTGAAGCCCGTACACTGCTGAACCGAGTGATGTACCTCATCGCTTCAAAATCGCAGACAGACACAGGTCTGCGCTGGGCATCTGCCTACGGAACGAGCCAGCTGCAAGACGCCATCAACGCCGGCGCGGTGTACTACTCTGCCAACGGCAAGCCCGCCTATATATTTGCAAGAGGCAGCAACAACAATTCCCTCGGCGATATAATAATGCGAGACGGCGTGAACCTCTACGGTTCACTACAGATACAGTTCAATGACGAGGCTGAGCAGACATACGTTGAAGGCACAGGCTATCTCGACTATACAGACGAACAGGTAAACGACTATGTGCGCAAAGTGCTTGATGACCCAGACCGCGCAATGGCAGGCTCTGCAACCCAGCGCACCATCATCAAAGGTGTGACGGCAGATGCGGCAAACATGACAGGCCTGCTCGACTGTGTTGAAATTGCCAACACCGAGGTCGGCATCTCAAAGCCTGTGATAACGGTGGGCGAAGGAGTGAAGGCGGTCGTACTGCGCAACTGCATCATCCGCGACAACAACACGGCTGCTGGAGTGCGCCTCGCAGAATTCCACGGCCCGTCACTGCTCTATAACTGTCTCTCACGCGACAACACCGGGCTAATCTACTTCAGCAACAACGCCTACTCACTGAACAGCACACTGACACGCCGCACGGATACCGGCACTACCGCCGTAGAAGGTGCTGCGGGTGAAGGCGCTGCGGGCATTGCGCACTTCTACAACAGCATTGACTTCTGTGGCGACTTTATAAACACCATCTCCCATGTGCTACGCAGTCCGTTTGCCGCATACTTCCAGTCTCGCGACACATATTACAACGCCATCATGCCTGATGTGTTCAAGGAGAACAAGAACCTATGGTATCAGTTGCATGAGTTGTCTAACAATATTGCCAAGTCGGATATGAGCAAAGGCGAGACTGTAACAGAAACAGGGGCTTTAACCTACTCACTGCTCGCAGAGCCTCTGAAGCCATTCGTAAACTACCTTTTAGACCGTGACCTACTTGGGAATCCGCGTAGTGTAGGCTGGACTATCAAGGGGACAGAGACAGAAGGCTACAAGGTTGATTACGGTTGCTTTGAGACATGGTCTTCAAATCCAAGGGACACCAATACCGGCATACTTTTCCCGACACGCGACAAGCAGTATTACAACGGCAACTACTATCCGCACGAGGGCAGTGTGGTGTATGTGAACCCTAACGAAATCCTTCTGCTTGACAATAGCGTGGGTAACGGCTTCAACAGTGACCATCCGTTCCGTCCCGGCTATCTCCTCATACGCGATGGCGGCGCAATATACGGCCAGGGCAGCACGATAGAGCTGTCTTATCTAGGCGTACAGAAAAACATGAAGAACCGCCATCACCTCGTCTCTCTGCCGTTCCGTTTCCTGAATGCGATGGCTCACCCCCAGACGGGTGCCCAGTCGAATATCTACGCCACAATCGGACAGGTGGAATACACTAAGGACAGCGCAACGGGGGAGACCACTGGCAAACGTATCATAGCACTCAGCACAGACGGCAATCGTCCTACACATATACCGTCAGACAATTTCTCTGCCGATCCACTTAGGATTTACAACTACAACGGTGAGAAACGCTCGGATTGGAAGTACAAGTACGTGGGCGAAGACTCTCCTTGCTGGGAACAGATTGGGCTGGAGGACGTGAAATCGGCGAGCGACACCAAGGGCATAGCTGCAAACAAAGGCTGGCTAATGGACTTCAGCTCAAACTCAGAGAAAGACCGCTTTATCCGATTTACGGCTTATGGCAACAGTCTTCTTGACTGGATTTACACAGAGGGTGATGTGAACGGCGTTAAGACCACTCCAAAGAAGGTGGAGCTGACGCAGTATGACGACCGCACATCCGACGCCGGCGGTGCGGACTTCACTCACGAATACAACATGGGATGGAACCTAACGGGTGTGCCATACCTAACGACGAACTACCGTGCAGGGAGATTGCTCGACAACCAGGATGACGATTACGGGAAATATGAATATTCGCTGTCAGCTCCGCACCTTGGCTATGCGCTCAATGCCAGTGGCAGCTACGAGGCAAAGAGATCCTGGGAGGACGTTGAAGGCAATGCGATGAACCTGAGCCAAGGCTTCTTCATGCAGACAGCCACCCTTGACAAGACGGAGACTCTCACTTATGCCGTACCACGTTACAACTGGACATCTACGGGGTCAAAGGGGAAGTCAATGGTGTCTATCCAGCAGCAGAGCAGAAGCACTGCCGACGACAACATTGAACTGCACCCTGACGACGAGAGCGGTTCGCTTAACTACTCACTCGGCAATGACGGCGTGAAGTTTATGGCGATGAACGAATCGCTTGCACAGATATACGCTATAGGCACATCCTCTCTGCGCATATCACTGCTCTCTCATGCTCCAGTACAGATGGAGATACCAGTCGGTTTGCATATACCGGCCGACGGTTCATATACTTTCGCCATACCAGAAGACAGCGACTGGGAGGGACGGACAGTATGGCTTATCGACAGGGAGACAAAGCAGGTGGTAAACCTCACACATGACAGCTATACCGTAAACTTCACGGAAGCAGACGAGGTAATCGGCAGATTCGCCCTGAAGCTCGGCGATGGCAAGCCAGAAATAGAGCAGTCCGTAACCGCCTCAAACAACTACCGCATAACAGCCAAAGACGGCAAGCTGACCGTTAGCGGGCTGTCTGAGGGCGACCAAGTGGCAGTGTTCACAATCTCTGGCACAAAGGTGGATGGAGCAGTGGCAGAGAGTAGCCAGTGGCAGACTCAGGTGGATGCGAACAAGGTGTATGTGGTAGTTGTAAACAGCGGCTTCGCAAAGAAGATTACGGCGAAATAGGTTTAATGTCCTTTAACTTCCCGTAACTTCCAATTTATAGAATCCACCATAAAATAAAATGGATTTGATGAGAAGACTGATTATCCTGTTCGTTACTGTAGTCAGTGTGCTGCCGATGAGCATCGTTGCAGAGACGTCTGACGGATTCTTCAGGCTGCCACAGATTCCCGACAGCCTGACCTGTAAGGAGGATAAGGCTGCATGGCTTGTGTCGCACTACTGGGAAGGGGCAGACTTCAGCCGCGGCACGCGGCAGGACATAGAGCAGGTGTTTGTCGATTACATCACGATAATACAGATATCGCCTCGCGAGGCTTTCCGCAATATTCCGAGGGAGAAAATCCTTGCCGACCTTGCCGACCAGTATCTTAACGACAAGCAGTCGCCCTTCTATGACACAGCCCGCTATGCACAGTATGTGCGCCATGCGCTTGGCGACACTCTACCGGACATAAAACTAATGCTTGTAGCAGACGCTCCACTTCTTGGTATTGCGTCTGGTACAAGCATTTTTCTTTCCAAGCTGAAAGAGGGGATAATGGGGAAAGGGGAAGGGATGACGCTTCTCTTTTTCGATCCCGACTGCGATGACTGCAAGTCTGCCATTGCGCAGTTGGCGAATGGCGGCGTGGGGAATGTTGTAGCAGTCAACATGAATCAGAGCCAGACACTGCCGGTTATGCCGCCACACTGGATTTTGTGCGCGATTGCCGACGAACGTGTCTATGATCTCTACCCGCTGCGGCGGCTACCGTTCGTGGCTAACGGATGGTGAAGGATGAATAGAGCAATCGGCTTTGCCGCTTGCCAGAGCAAGAATAGTTTTTCGGCTACCTGACAATCTTCTTTGCCTTGACTGTTCCGTCTCTCATAGTTTGCTTTAGGATGTAGATACCCTTGGGCAGTTTGTTGAGCGAATCGCCGGCATAGACACCGTTAGGGTGGTAGTATGCTGTGTTGACGATGTCCGCATCGTTAATGTCAGCTGTGGCGTGATGGATGTCAGACGGGTCGGGTTCTGTTGTATAGAGATACTCGGCGTATAGGGTCAGGATGTTTGTATTGTTGATGGTGGGGTGCTGGAGCTTGTAGACATTGTTTCCACCATCAGGATAACGTCCGACGGTCTCGTCAGCCCCTTGTACGCCGTACTTAAGAACATCGCTCCATGAGGCGTCCTGACTTGTGAGTATGACCTGCTGGTTGTCCTCGTTGGCGAGTTTGAAGTTGGCGTGCAGTTGTCCGCCCATGTATTCGCGCTTGCCCGCCCAGACTATGAGGTGTCCGTACGGCTGTATTATTGTTGCCTTGGGGTCATCGGCAGCTATGCAATATTTCCGGGGTTTGTCGGGATTGTCGCTGAGGTACATGCCTGCAACATCGACGGGCTTGTCGGTGGTGTTGTATAGTTCTATCCAGTCATCCTTCTTGAAATAGTCATTGACGTAGATGCTGTTGTCTGCGCTGACCTCGTTAATACGCACTGGCACTGTACCGGTTTTTGCAATCTCGTCGTCAGTCTGCTTCTCATAGACTGCGGTGAGGTTTATCTTGCCGTAAGTGGGCAGTTTATATTCTGCATCGGTGGAGACTATCTGTCCGCCAGAGGATGTGGGTATGAGCATGGTGAGTGTGGCATCCCACATTATGTCGGTGGATGTGTTGCTGTTGTTGTGTACCTCTACGGCGATTATATTCTCTCCGGTTTTGAAAAGCGATGTGGGTAAGGTGAGTGTGCCGGTATCGGGATTGCCCTGTGCGTAGGTGGAGGCGTAAGTGTTGTAGGATACTGATCCGGCGGGCATATTGTAGCGTGCTGCCTCTGTGCCATTGACGTATATGATGAAGCCGTCGTCGATGGTGTAGCTGAGGTTGAAGACAGCGTTTTGTTGGGGTGCAGCCGCCAGTGTTGTTGTGATGCGGAAATAGTATGTAGGGAGGTTCTTGACGGTTTTTGTGGGGAGGTTGTCAGCACTGTTGTAGCCGATAGTGGTCTTGCCTGTCTTCCAGCCGCTACTCAGTGTGCCTGTCTTCCATGTCTTTCCGTCAAGCGAACCGCCATCATAGTAGTTCCATGTGTCTCCAGAGGAGAAGAGTGCTGTGCTTTCATAACTGCTGGTGTCTCCACTACGCCATCCGATGAACTTATAGCCGGCAAGGGGGTGTGCCCTGACGGTGGCTGGTGTGTAGAGATAGCCGTCGAGGGTGCCTGTGGGTATTTCGAAGTCGTTTACGGTGAGTTTTGCACCGATGGTGTTGCTACGAATGGTTGCTTCCTGCTGTGCTGTCTTTATTGAGAAGAAGGATGCCATTGCGGCGGTCATGGCCTGTATGCGGTTTGTGGAGAGGCGGTTGATGATGTCGTTTGCGGTGTACCATGGGGAGTTGCCTCCATCGTACCAGTTGGCATAGCTCATAGGGCCTTCCATCTTGGTTGCCATCTCGGTAACGATTGATTTGCAGCGTGTTGGATGGAAGACGGAGGAGGCGATTATGCAGAAGCGGTTTGTGAACTCCTTGCAGAACTGTTGATTCTGCATCATGTTCTTGAAAAGCAGTACAAACTCATTCTGGAGCTGGAGTCTTTTCCCTTCTATGCTTTCTCCGTTCCAGTATTTGCCGTAGAGGGTGTCTCCCGAACGGTTTACAGAGTTCATGAAACCGTTGAAGGCGTCTTCTGTACGGGAGAATGCTGCGTCGAGGTCGAAGAGGACGAAATGGAACTTGCCATCGTGGGCGCTGCGAAAGCCTTTTACATTGTTCTGCGGGAAATCGCCTCCGCCGAGGTAGAACTGTACTGCCATGTAGTTGAGGTATTCGTCGATGTCAATGAGTCGGCTTATCTCTTCATAGGCTGTCTGGCTTGAGGCATTCTTTGAGAGGGTGTAGAGTTTGTTCCATGCTTCTTTTGTGCCTTCTTTCTGTACGTAGCCTGAGTCGGGACTTATCTCAAACTGGTCCATGGCATCTGTGTCTATGCCGTAGTTGGCATAGGCGAAATGCTTGTTGTTTGGCTCGCGCATGTTGAGCACTCCCATGTACTGTCCGTTGATGAAGTGCATGACGGGCTGCCACTGCTGCCCATCGACATACAGTCCTGAGCGGCTGACTATCTCTTGGAGGGCGGCGTCTTTTATGCGGCATCCAGTGTCGTTGCCGCCATTGCGAATCTGCAATGTCTTGTTCTTTATGAAGGGCTTATTGGGGAAAAAGGGATAGTTGAGCGAGTTCTGCCCGTCGTAGCATTTTGCTGCCTTGAGCTTGAAGGAGTATGGCGTCCATGCTCGGCTCCATCCTCCGCAGCGTTCAAGGTCAACTTCCTGGTTGAAGAGCATCCGGTAGTCGGCGCCATCGCCCTGACTGCCTATATATTCGAAGTTTACGGGGCGGTCCCAGTCCATGTTCCAGTTGCATGGGGCGGACTGTCCGTTGCCGGGTCGGCCATTGCCGTTACCCTTGGTGAACACTCCGTGGTCTGCTCCAAAGAGGTCTTGGGGGCTGCCGTTTACGGAAATTATGGGCAGGGTGTAGTTTCTGTCGTTATATATGTATGTGCGGGTAACTACAGGTGAGGGTATCATTCCGTCGCGGAACAGGCGGAAGCGGTATGCGGTTGTATTGGTGACGTTGAATTTTCCTGTAGTGCTTACTGTGCCATTGTCTGGTGTGGGGGTGCTGCCATCTGTGGTGTAGCGCAGTGTGGTGCCTGAAGGTATGTCCACCTTGACTGTGAGTGTGCCTGTGAAGAGCTGGGCATCTTTATCGACAACGGGGGCGTCTAGCTGCTCTGTGTCGAAACTACTTGCCGCATTGCTGCTACCGGGGGTGGGGTTGGCGGTTATGCCCCACTGCTGTCCGCAGTCTGTGGTGCGGGCATAGGAGGTGCGCATGATGCCCTGGGGATAGTCTGCCTGCACCAGGATGTCTGTGCCATTGCTGAGGATTATTGTCCCGCCATTGTAGTCGAGACTGAAGGGTATCTGGTTATGCTCTCCGAGTGTCCATATATTGTTATGGTCGAACCACAGCACCTTAAAGCCGTTTGCAGGGACGAGGCCGATGGTGGTGGGCAGGCGGTATTTCTTAAGGTCTGCGGGGTCATCGGTGATGTAGAGTTTGGCTAGCGATATGTTTTGCGCAGTGGTGTTGCGGAGTTCTATCCAGCTGCCGTAGTTGAACGACGGGTCGAGGAACATGTCGATGTTGGCAGACTGTATCTCGTTTATAACGAGGGAACCAGGCTTTACGTCAGCGTCTTTTACGGTAAGCGAAATGGTTGCCATTTTGCCGGGTGTTGCCTTGGAGCTGACTGTGATGCTGCAAGTGCCGGCGGAGTTGGCGGTAAGGTATCCGTTCTCATCAACTGTTGCCACTTCGATGTTGGAGGTTTCCCACAGCAGTCCAGGCAGGGTGGCGTTGGTGGGCAGAATGTGTGCTTTAAGCTGTAGTTGCTCTCCTGCTATAATGGTCATGGCGGCATCGACATCGAGCGCCACTCCTGTTACGGCAACGAGCTCTCCCCACATCTCGAGTTTCCATGTGTCTATACATGTCCAATCTTCATAAACGAACTGATCTTTGCGTATGCCTATTGTGGCGTTTCCATCGGCAGATG
>JABUUG010000219.1 GCA_021443285.1 Bacteroidaceae bacterium | reverse complement strand
GTGCCTAACGGCAACAGGTGGTCGCGCGACATCATGCGGTTGAAGTCCGTCAGCAGTATGTTCAGCCCCGGATTGACGTATCTGTGCTGGAATGCATCGTCGAGTATCACCGCTTCCACCTGTTCCCCCTCTATCAGATAGTCTATCCCCTTGCAGCGGTCTTCGCATACAGCCACTGTGAGGTCGGGATATTTCAGGTGCATCTGGAAAGGCTCGTCGCCTATGTCCGTCATCTGTGTTTTCTCCCTTGCCACCACATAGCCCTTCGTCGTCCTTTTGTATCCGCGGCTCAGCACCGCAAGCTTGGTGGATGTCTTCAGCAGTTCTACAAGATACTCCGTGTGGGGGGTCTTCCCTGTGCCGCACATGGTGATGTTGCCGACTGAGATGACGGGTATGTTGAACGACCGCCGTTTCAGCACATTGGCATCAAACAGCATGTTGCGTATCGCTACGACTATGCCGTAAATCCATGAAAACGGGGTCAGGAGGAACTTCATTTCGCTACGGTATCGGTCTTTCTGACTACTTCATCTCTATGGAGAATGGTATTCTTGCCTGAATGCAGTTCTGGCGGTTGATGGATTTGAGGTACATGAACGGCTTGTAGTATTCGCCGAGGGCTGCCTGCAACTCTTCCTCAATGATGGATTTCTCTGGTGTCTGCGACAACAGTTGGGTCATGAAGTCCTCCTGCTCTGGGTACGACACGGTGTGGTGTGCGTCAAGTTTTGCGAGCTTTGCCGCCTTTGCCACCGCCTTGTCGAGGCCTCCTATCTCGTCAACCAGCTTGTTCTTGAAGGCATCCTGTCCGAGCCATACACGACCTTGTGCGAGTTCTGCCACGCGCTCCTTCTTCATCTTTCTGCCCTCTGACACGCGAGAGAGGAACTGGTTGTAGCCGTGGTCGATGTATTTGTTCAGTATAGCCATCTCGCTGTCGCTTATTGGGCGCGACCTTGTGCCGAAGTCGGAGTGGAGGTTTGTCTTCACGAGATCGAACTTCACGCCGAGCTTCTCTGTGAGCAGCTGGCTTATGTCCGGAAACATTCCGAAGATGCCGATGGAACCTGTGATGGTGGTATTCTCTGCCACAATCCAGTCGGCTATGCTGCTCATGTAGTAGCCGCCCGATGCAGCCATGCCGCCCATTGAAACCACAACGGGCTTCTTTGCCTTCAGCTTCTTTATTGCCTGCCACATCTTTTCTGATGCCGATGCGCTGCCGCCGCCGCTGTTCACGCGGATTACCACAGCCTTCACGTTGTCGTCGTCTGCCAGTGCGATGATGTCCTTGCAAACATCCTCACCGACAATCTCGTGTCCTGTTGTAAAGTCTTCTGTTGCTGTATCCACGATGTCTCCGTAGGCATAGTAAACGGCAATCTCATCGCCGTCGCTGCTGTCTTTGCAGCATTTCTCCATGTCGCTGTCGTTGATGGTATAGAGGAAGTCGTCCTTGCCAATCTTCAGCATATCCTTGACGATGTCCTTCACCTCCCATGTCTTCACTACCTTATCCACAAGCTTGTAGGTTAAGTAGTCCTTCGCCTGCTTGAAGGCGATGAGGCTGTCGGCATATTCGTTCACCTTCTCCGGGCTTATCTTTCTGCTTTCGGCAATGCCTTTCACCACGTTGTCCCATGTGCCTTGTATGTACGCCGTTATCTGTTCGCGGTTTGGCTCGCTCATGCCGTCAGCGGTGAATTGTTCAGGTGCGCTCTTGTATTTTCCCACTTTTGACACCATGAACTTCACTCCGAACTTTGCCAGAGCGTCTTTGAAGAACATGGGGTTCGAGGCGAGTCCGTGCAGGTCGAGCTGTCCCTCCTCGTTTATGAGCACCTTGTCAGCCACGGAGGCGATATAGTATGCCGGTGTTGAATACACGTCGGCGTATGCCACTATCCATTTGCCGCTCTTCTTGAAGTCGGTGAGAGCCTTGCGTATTGCTTCGAGCGAGGCGTAGGAATCAGGGTCGAAATACATGCCGCAGTCGATGTATATGCCCTTTATCTCGTTGCAGTCCTTTGCCTTGTTGATGTTTGATAGCAGGGTCTCCAGACTTATCGACTTGGTGTCGTTCTTCAGTATCATGTTCAGAGGTGCTTCCTCAGACTGTTCGGTGAGTGTTCCCTGCAGGTTTATGATGTAAACGGAGTTGTCGGGTACGTTCTTGGAGATGCTTTCGGAGATGGCTGCTCCCATAAGGCTTAAGAGGCTGAGCAGCATTATGGCGGCGATGAAGAGCAGGATGCCTGTGAAGGAGGCGAGTACGGATTTGAAAAATGTCATTTTGTTTTTGGTTTTGTAG
>JABUUG010000218.1 GCA_021443285.1 Bacteroidaceae bacterium | reverse complement strand
AGGTAATGTCTTTAACTCCTTTAACTCCCTTAACTCCTTTAACTTCATAATTAATAGATGTTGCCTAAAGAATAACAATTACTTTTTATTATTTGAAGACTTGCCGCGCTTCACTCCCTTCCACATGAAGTATGCGCCGAGAATGACGAATGGCACAGAGAGTTGCTGCCCCATATTGAACAGCATTCCGTCCTCGAAAGCCTCCTGATTTTCCTTTGTGTATTCAATGAAAAAGCGGAATGTGAAAATATACAGTATGCACAATCCGAAGAAATAGCCTGTGCCGGCAAGTTCCTTATGCTTGCGGTATATGGCAAGCCCTATGAAAAGCAGTATGAAGTATGCTATCGCCTCATAAAGCTGGCCGGGATGCCGCGGCATCATATCCACTCTCTCAAAAACGAAAGCCCAAGGCACATCCGTAACCTTGCCTATGATTTCACTGTTCATGAGGTTTCCCAAACGGATGAAACCGGCTGTGATTGGCGTTGCGATGGAGACAAAATCGAGTACGGTAAACACCGGAACTTTCGTCTTGCGCGAATATAGCAGTATCGCTATGATAAGTCCAGCTGTGCCACCGTGTGATGCCAGTCCCTGATAACCCGTGAAGTGCCAGCTGCCATCAGCAAACTTCCTCATAGGCAGTATCATCTCCAGGATATGCTGCCCGGAAGACAGGAAGTAGCCAGGCTCATAAAAGATGCAGTGGCCCAACCTCGCACCAACGAGAATACCTATAAAGCAGTAGAAGAAAAGCGGGTCGAAGAGTTCGTCCTTTATCTTCTGCTCCTTGTAAAGCCACCTGACGACGAAAAAAGCGCCAAGCAATCCGAACAGCCAGCACATGGAATACCAGCGCAGCGATACCGGCCCGAGCTGCAGCATCACTATATCCGGATTCCAGTTTATGAATAGATAAGACATCATATCATTTACTATTTTACCATTTACTATTTAGCTATTGAAGGATATTTAGCTATTTCACCATTTAGCTATTGAAGGATATCCAGCTATTTTACCATTGAAGGCTATTTGGCAAAAGCCCCTGCTTTCGGAGCATTAGCTCCGTAACCGGTTTGCCACTTGCGCCAGAAAGAACATTTCTACACATTAAACCTGAAGTGCATGATGTCGCCGTCCTGCACGACATACTCCTTGCCTTCAACACCCATCTTGCCTGCCTCGCGTACAGCAGACTCTGAACCGAGTGCTATGTAGTCGTCATACTTGATAACCTCTGCACGGATAAATCCTTTTTCGAAATCAGTGTGTATGACACCGGCACACTGCGGTGCCTTCCAGCCCTTGCGGTATGTCCATGCCTTCACTTCCATCTCGCCGGCGGTGATGAAAGTCTCAAGATTAAGCAGCGAATAGGCTTTTTTTATCAGGCGGTTCACGCCAGACTCCTCCAGTCCCAACTCATCGAGGAACATCTGCTTGTCCTCATACGTCTCCAGACTGGCTATGTCCTCTTCTGTCTTGCCCGCTATGACAAGCATCTCTGCCCCCTCTTCCTTCGCAATAGCCTCTACCTTTGCGGAATACTCATTGCCGGTCTTCGCAGATGCCTCATCCACATTGCAGACATACAGCACAGGCTTGGCGGTGAGGAGGAACAGGTCGTGCGCCACCTTCTGCTCGTCCTTGCTGTCGAACTCCACGATTCTTGCGTTCTTCCCCTGTTCAAGCACCTGCTTATAGGCGGAAAGCACACTGACTGCCACCTTTGCGTCTTTGTTTCCCGCGGCTGCCGATTTCTGCTCCTTACCTATCCTTGCCTCTATCGTCTCAAGGTCTTTAAGCTGTAGCTCAGTGTCTATAATCTCCTTATCTCGCAGAGGATCTATAGTGCCATCCACATGGGTGATATTGTCATCGTCGAAACATCTCAGCACATGGATTATCGCATCCGTCTCGCGTATGTTTCCGAGGAACTTGTTTCCCAGACCCTCTCCCTTGCTGGCTCCTTTCACAAGACCTGCTATATCCACTATCTCGCACGTCGCCGGCACAATCCTCCCAGGATGCACTATTTCAGCGAGCTTTGTCAGTCGCTCATCGGGCACTGTTATGACGCCCACATTAGGCTCTATCGTACAAAAAGGGAAATTCGCCGCCTGTGCCTTTGCACTCGAAAGGCAGTTGAAAATGGTTGACTTGCCGACATTAGGCAGTCCTACTATACCACACTTTAATGCCATTATCTTACTTATTGATTATTTGTGAATTCTATAAATTGGAAGTTATTCTTTAATTGTAGTGAAGAGGAGTTATTGTGGAGTTAATGTGTAGTTAAAGTGACATTACCTTATGC
>JABUUG010000217.1:12015-13710 GCA_021443285.1 Bacteroidaceae bacterium | reverse complement strand
CTGCGCGAGCTGGACACGTTCTGCGAGATTCTTCCCTACAACAAGTACCCGGAAGACGACAGCGAGGTGATAGGTGTCATCCTCTCGGGCAGTCCCTATTCCGTATACGACCCCGAGGCGTTCAAGGTTGACCTCAGCCGCTTCGTGGGCCGCAAGCCGGTGCTGGGCATCTGCTATGGCGCACAGTTCATGGCATACAGCAACGGCGGCAACGTGGAGCCTGCGGGCAGCCGTGAATACGGACGCCAGAACCTGACCACCATCAGCAAGCATAACCCCCTGTTTGCCGACTTCGATGACAATTCACAGGTGTGGATGAGCCACGGCGACACCATCACCAAGCTCCCTGCCGGTGCGGAAATCATCGCCTCCACACAGTCGGTGGAGAATGCCGCCTATTACATCAAGGACGTTGCAGCCCTGCCGTGTATGAAGGGTGTCGCACTCGGTGCAGAGGCAAAGTCGGTATGGGCGGTGCAGTTCCATCCCGAAGTGTTCCACTCGCTTCAAGGCACGCTGCTGCTGAAGAACTTCGCCGTAGGCATCTGCGGTTCAAATCAGGACTGGAGCGCCGACTCATTCGTCGAGACAACAGTTGCAGAACTGAAGGCGCAGCTCGGCGACGACAAGGTCATCCTCGGACTCTCCGGCGGCGTGGACTCATCCGTTGCGGCAGTATTGCTCAACAAGGCAATCGGCAGGAACCTCACCTGCATCTTCGTTGACCACGGAATGCTGCGCAAGAATGAGTTCCGCGATGTGATGCACGACTACGAGTGCCTCGGCCTGAACGTCATCGGCGTGGATGCCTCAGAGAAATTCTTCGCTGACCTTGCCGGCGTTTCCGACCCGGAACAGAAACGGAAGATTATCGGCCGCGACTTCGTGGAGGTGTTCAATGCAGAGGCGAAGAAGCAGACAGGCGCGAAATGGCTTGCACAAGGCACCATCTACCCCGACCGCATTGAGTCGCTGAACATCACGGGTAAGGTCATCAAGAGCCACCACAATGTGGGCGGACTGCCGAAGGAGATGAACCTTCAGCTCTGCGAACCGCTCAAGTGGCTGTTCAAGGACGAGGTGCGCCGCGTAGGTCGGTCTATGGGTATGCCCGAACACCTCATCACACGACATCCCTTCCCCGGTCCGGGTCTTGCCGTGCGCATACTCGGCGACATCACTCCGGAGAAGGTCAGCATACTTCAGAACGCCGACGACATCTACATCCGCGGACTGCGCGACTACAAAGTAAAGCTCTCCGGCGAAGAGGCACGCCGCGTGCTGGCAGCCGGTGTGCCGGCAGATATGCAGAACGGGGAGATTGAGGTGAGCCTTTACGACCAGGTGTGGCAGGCGGGAGCGATACTCCTCTCCACCGTGCGCAGCGTGGGCGTCATGGGCGACGAGCGCACCTATGAGCATCCTGTCGCACTGCGCGCCGTAACATCTACCGACGCCATGACCGCCGACTGGGCGCATCTGCCATACGACTTCATGGCAAAGGTTTCCACGGAAATCATCAATAAGGTGAAGGGTGTGAACCGCGTTTGCTATGACATATCGTCGAAACCACCAGCAACGATAGAGTGGGAGTGATTCTCAGGTGGATTCTATAAATTGGAAGTTAAAGGAAAGAGGAGTTAAAGAGGAGTTAAAGTGACATTACTTTTTTGTGCAGAAGTCATTTGTCACTTT
>JABUUG010000217.1:9655-12005 GCA_021443285.1 Bacteroidaceae bacterium | reverse complement strand
CCCAGTTACCACCCCCCATTAACTCCACTTCCATTCACTTAACGCATAACTTCCCTTAACTTCTTATAACTTCCAATTTACAGAACCAACCATATGTGCATCTCTCTCCTGCTTTCCCTTCTTCCCCTTCTTTCCTTTCTCCTTCAGGGGGCTGGGGAGCAGGTGGACACCCGCCTCGGAACACAGGCTGCGCAGACAAACAGCGCGGGGCGTTTCGGAAAGCATACGGAGGAGCAGGGACATACCTTGCCGGCGGTGCTTGTGCCACATGGCATGACTTTCTGGACACCGCAGACACGCAACACAGAGAAGAAAGGTGTATGCCCGTATTACAGCACCGACGAGAGACTGCAAGGCTTCCGTGCAAGTCATTGGCTCGTAGGCGGTTGCACGCAGGACTATGGCTCGTTCACCCTTATGCCATTGACAGACAGGTCGAGGCTGAAGGCTGTGGAACGTGCGCAGAAGTTCACCGACGAGACAGCCCTGCCTCATTATTATAGTGTGCGCACGCGCGGTGTGTTCTCTGAGATGACCGCCACTTCGCGCACAGCCATCTTCCGTTTCACTTTTGCCAATGCCAACGAGGCTTTCCTCGCGTTTGAAGTAAACAGCGATGAAGGGCTCGGCACTTTGGGCTTTGATGAAAAGAACAAGAGGATTGTGGCGGGCAATCCTGTTCACCGTATATATCAGGGCAAGGGCGGGTATGCCGGCATGACGGGCTATTGCATTGTGCAGTTTCAGGATGGCGACGTCGCCGAATATGGTGTGGAGGATGGCATAATATGGGTGCGTCTTGCCAGGGAGCAGGTTCTCGTGAAATGCGCCAACTCGTTTGTGTCTGCTGACGGGGCATTGAACAATATGGACTGTGAGCAGCCCGGCTGGGATTTTGAAAAGACAAAAACACAGCTGGAGTCTGTATGGCAAAAGGAGTTCGACAGAATCAGAATTGGCGAAACATTCCTCTGCGACAGGCAGAAGGAAATGCTCTTGCAGTTCCGCACCGCACAGTATCACGCCGCTTTCCTGCCGCACGACATAAGCGATTGCGACGGCAGGCATCCGCAGTTCGGTTCAACGTCATCCATCCCCTCAACGTCCCAAGGGGCTTATTTCATGGATTTCTCCGCTTGGGACACCTACCGCGCTCTTCACCCTCTGCTTACGATAATCTCCCCCTCGTTGGTGGGCAGTATGATGAACACCCTCATCGGGATGTATGAGTCCACGGGATGGCTGCCAATCTTCCCCTGTTGGAACAGTTACACATCGGCGATGATAGGCGACCACTGCGCCGCCATTCTCGCGGAGGCAGCTGTGAAGGGCATAAAGGGCTTCGACTACAGGACTGCCTACGAGGCTATGCTGAAGAATGCCACGCAGACACCCGCCGCCGAGTCGGATTATATTGAGGGGAAGGGCCGCCGCGCTTTGAGGAGTTATATGCAGTATGGCTGTGTGCCGCTGGAAGACACCGTGCCTCATGCCTACCACAAACGGGAGCAGGCAAGCCGCACGCTGGAATATGCATACGACGACTACTGTGTGGCGCAGATGGCGAGACTGCTCGCTGACCAGAAGAATTACGACCTGATGCTCAGGCGTAGCGGCAACTGGAGGAATGTCTTCGACCTGTTGTATGGGAATTATGATGCCGACCTCTCCGTCCGTCCCTCTTATATCACCGAAGGCTGGCAGTGCCATTATATCTGGTATGTGCCGCACGATGTGGAAGGTCTGATAAAGGCCTTTTCGGGTAAGAGGGCATTCGTGGACAGACTCGACTCGCTCTTCACGCAACGGCTTTATTGGCATGGCAACGAGCCTTGCCACCAGGTGGCGTATATGTTCAACTATGCCGACGCTCCCCAAAAGACACAGCAATGGGTGAGGTTCATACTCGATACGGAGTATGCCCCCACACTCGGAGGGTTGTCGGGCAATGATGATGCCGGGCAGATGTCGGCATGGTATATCTTCTCTGCTCTTGGCTTCTATCCCGTATGCCCTGTGTCGGGCGAATATGCCATAGGAAGCCCTGTGTTCCCGAAAACGGAGATACCGCTCGAAAACGGGAAGACCTTCACCATCATAGCCCACGACGCCAGCCCGGAAAACATCTATGTCAGTCGCGCCACACTGAATGGCAAACCGCTGAAGCGAATGTTTATCAGTCATGAGGACATAGTGAAAGGCGGAATACTTGAATGCTGGATGGGTAAGAAATAAGCCGGTGCAATTATCTTTATCACTCCTAACAGGCAGGATTTCCGGTTACATTCCTAATGCTTTCCAGTACTTTGGGTATAAAGTACTGCAGTACTTCATTAGGATTACTGCAGTA
>JABUUG010000217.1:7031-8173 GCA_021443285.1 Bacteroidaceae bacterium | reverse complement strand
AGTGCGCTGCCCTGCTTGGTGAAGTTGCCGAGGTCGGCTATTGCCATTGGCCAGAGGGCGGGCCACATCAGTGAGCAACCCAAGCCGAGAAGGAACAGACACCAGACGCTTATTGATGGCGGCATGATGCAGACGAGGATTGAACCTATAATTGCGGTGATGGCACAAAGTCGCATGGCAAGCACCTGGGACAGTATTTTCGGAATGCACGTAGCACCGATGATGTAGCCTATGACCATACCGATGATTGGCACATAGCTGAGGGCTTCCACGTTGTCCATGCCGAGAGAACGGGCATAGTCGCCTAAGGTGAGTATGGCTATTGTCTCTACTCCTACATAGAGGAAGAGGGTGATGGCACCGTAGATAAGGTGAGGGAAGGCGAATAAGCCCCTCTGCCCCCTAATGGGGGAGCTTTCCATACCATCTTTCTCCCCCCCTTCAGGGCTCTGGGGGGCTTCTTCTCCTTCCGCCTTTACCTCAGGCAGCGGACTGAGGAATGCTGTCAGTGCAAGCAGAAGGAAACAGGCTATGAGAATGATGAAGGGTGTTGTTAGGTCGGCGATGGTGAGTTCGCTGCCGCTTTTGCCTACAACGACTGCCATGAACACGAATGTGGTGGGTGTGGCGAGTTTGTTGCAGATGCCCATGATGGATATTCTTTGCGCTGCACTTTCAAGAGGGCCGAGGATAGTGATGTATGGGTTAACGGCTGTCTGTAGCGTGGCGTTGCCACTGCCGCAAACGAAGCTGGCAAGGAGGAATATGGGGAAACTCTCATATTTCACCGCTGGAATGAACAGTGCCATAGCTATGGCGAAGAGCACGAATGCCAATACCATAGTGTTCTTGTAGCCCACACCGCGGATACACAGGGAGGCGGGGTAGGAGAAGAGTACGAAGGGCAGGAATGTTGCTGCAATGACGAGGTTCGACTCAAACGAACTTATCTGCAACGACTCTTTAAGAACAGGGGTCAGCACGCCGTTGATGCCGAGGGAGAATCCGATGGCAAAGAAGAAGAGTCCGACAAATGCCAGGGGAAGGATGTAGTTGTTTTTCATAGAGAGATTTCTAAAAATTGGAGTTAAGGGAGATATTTTTGGGAGTTAAAGGAGTTAAGGGAGTTAAAGACAAATGAC
>JABUUG010000217.1:4758-6218 GCA_021443285.1 Bacteroidaceae bacterium | reverse complement strand
GTGTTGATGAACAATTCGCGTATGATGGCAAGGTCGGCAGTGCCGCCATAGCAGGTCTCGCCATGGTAGCCTTTGTCGGTAACATACTCGTTTTCCGGGGATGTGGAAGGAGCAGTGATGAGTTGTTGTGGATTGTTAGGGTCTGGGATAAGCCAGTTGAGGCAGAATTCCGCCGCGCCTTTCATGAGCGGATAGGCAGTGGTGCGGAGATACTCCTTGTCCATACTGTAGAGGAAATGCTCCCAAAGAGATTCCACGAGCCATGCTCCGCCGAGGTTCCAGTTGGACCATTCCGGATTTTCCTGTTTCTCGCCGACGGGATTGGACATTGCCCAAATGTCAGAATTATGGCTTGAGCACCAGCCATTGGAGATGTTATAGTAGTTTTTCGCAGTACTGCTCCCGTTGTCGGATAGTGCCTTGACAAAGCCATTCAGCGGCATTGCCATTTCTGGCAGGTTGGCAACCTCTGCGGGCCAGTAGTTTTCCTCAAGGTTTATGTTCACCGTGTAGTTTCCTCTCCATGGCTGGTTTTTCTCTACTGCCCATAGCCCCTGCAGATTGGCAGGCACGTTTGGAGTGCGTGAGCAGGATATGAGCAGGTATCTGCCGTACTGCGTATAGAGAGTTTCGAGATAAGCCCTCTTGTCTCCTGAAGGGGATGACTTCAGCAGCTGGTCGGTAGGGATGTCGGTGGGATATTTTGCGTAGTTGATGTTTAGGGTGAAGGGGGTGAAGAGTTTGCGGTAATCGTTGATATGACGATGGCGGATGTTTGCGTAGTCGTTAGGGGTAAGCTGAGTTTTCCTCTTGTCGGCATCTGCCATATAATCCTTGTTGTTCTTGTCTGGTTGGATATTATATGCCTTGAAGTTGGTCTCATTTATTATATAAAGAATAAGGTCATCGGCATCTTTCACTATGAGCGAATCGCCGCTGACCAGTATCTCGCCGCCGGTGTTGTGCGCCACCAGTCGGGTGCGGAAATGAATGCTGTTTGGGTCATCGTCAGAACGCCCGTCAACGATTATTCCGTCCTTCTCGTATTTCACCTCATGCGGCACGAGAGACGACATCCTCAGTGAGATGTTCAGCCGCTGGTTTACATTGTAGTTCTCCTGCCTGAAGCGTATGGCTATGAGTCTGTCGGGGTTTGAGGCGAAGTACTCGCGTATAACCTTGTTGTCGCCACGAGTGTATTCGTCGGAACAGACGCTGCGGTCTATGTCCAGTTGCCGGCGATAGTCGGACACCTTCCCCTTGTTCAGGTCGCGGACGAAGAGTTGGGCGAGCGGACGGTAATACTGGGAGTTGGGGCCCTGTATTCTGCGTTGGAGGCTGTCAGCGAGCTTGTAGTCCTCGTTGAAGAGAGCTTTTCTTACGGCGGGAAGCCACTTGTGGGCATCCGCATCGCGCTGCTTGTCAAACGGTTTGCCCGACCACATTGTTATGTCGTTGAG
>JABUUG010000217.1:2587-4136 GCA_021443285.1 Bacteroidaceae bacterium | reverse complement strand
GTCAGTACTGGCTTGTTGTTATACCATTCTGCTCCATAGACAGCCTCGTAGGTCATGAGGTGAGGATAGGTGCGCTGCCATCCGCGAGGCACTGTGCAACCATGAAACACCACGTTCAGATGGTGTCTCCCAGTAGCCTCAATCAGGTCGAGATAGTTGTTCATCGACCAAGTGTTGTCGTTCTTGAAGAAGTCAATCTTCACGCCGGTAACACCAATTTTGTTCAGCCAGGAGAACTCCTTCTCGCGCTTCTCCGGAGTGTTTATCCTGCCTTGTGGGGTAGGGGCGGTAGGGCCAGTCCAGTTGGCGTCGGAGTTGTACCATATCATTGGCTTTATGCCTTTGCTTGTGGCGTAGTTCACGGCATCCTCTATTGTGCCGCCATTCTTCATCACGTCCCATTCCGCGTCAATCAGGGTGTATGGCCACTGCATATCAACGGCGAGGTCGGTGTAGCGGTTTATAATCTGGTAGTCCTGAGAGCCGTGGTTGTAAGCCCAGTAAATCCAGGATGCAATGCCGGGTTTTATCCAGTCGGTGTCCGTTGTCGTGCAGGGGTCTGATACATCAGTAACGAGGGTGCTCTCAACGATTGTTGAAAGGCTGCCCAGGATTATTACCCGCCATGGCGATACCCAGTTATCTTTCAGCGGAGCTTTGTCGTCGCCGGGAGTAACCTTGTAGTCGTCAGGCTTTTCAGTGCTGTTCGTAAGGATAGACCCGCAGTTGTCTCTGCGTATGTTTGCCTCGGTGATGAGCGCGTAGAAGTCCTTTATGGGTTCTACAAGAGCAGGGTATCCCCACTTGATGTTCGCTTTTGGAATGCTTGTGGCATCGGTTGTCTCCGGGTAGAAATCCTCATAACTGTCCGGGTGGTATGCCTGCATCCAGCGGCGCACACCCTTTTTCATGTGATAGCTTGTGAGTTCGTCAGAGAGAGTCTCGCCCTTCTGCGCGTTGTCCAGCTTATATCTGAAAGCCACGCCATCATTGTATGCGCGCAGCTCCACCTCAAATTCCTCGCCTTTGGCATTGCGTAGGGTTAGTGGTCGGATATTGCCTACGTTATAGCACTGCTTTCTTTTTCCCGTCAGCATAGTATAGTCCTCCGTCATGCTGTAGCGGTTGCCCTCTTTGACGAGTTCCAGCCCCTGCGTGAAGTCCCTCTGCGAGGTTTTTATGCCCAAAGGCACATTCTCAAAAACAGGCGTTTCTCTGCCAGAGGAGATGTTTATTGACAAGCGACCGTCGGTCAAATCCACAAGCACATAAAGCCCCTTGTCGGGAGAACTTAAGGAGGAAATCTTCTTTGCCTGCGTGATAGATGGCAGAAATAAAAGCAAAAGGAATAATGCATACCTCACCCTTTCCCCAGTGCGGGAAGAAGAGAGCAGAAAAAATGTATTTTTCATAGGAAAAGAAAACCCGGATTAGTTATAAGGCGTTTATGTGTACGCAAATTTAGAGTTTCCTGTAAAAAATGAGTTGGGTGTTACTTTCCAAAAATTCTGGAATAGAGGTGCTTTTTTAATTTTATTTAACAAATATT
>JABUUG010000217.1:0-2316 GCA_021443285.1 Bacteroidaceae bacterium | reverse complement strand
GTAAGAGGCAACACTTGGGTGAATGTGGCAAGTGGCCTGAACTGGTACCTGAAATATTACGCTGGCGTGCAATTGTCGTGGAACGGCATGACGGCAGCGCTTCCTGCTGTGCTGCCTGCCGTGACGAAGAAGGAACGCCATGAGACAGACCTGCGCCTGCGCTACGACTACAACTACTGCACGTTCAGTTACACAATGGCGTTCTGGGACTGGGAACGCTGGGAGCGTGAGATAGACTGGATGGCTCTTCATGGCATAAACATCCCACTTGCAGCTGTCGGTGCAGAGTGTGTCTGGATGAATATGCTGCAGAAGTTAGGCTATTCGAAGGATGAGATAAACAAGTTCATTGCCGGTCCCGCTTTCTTGGCGTGGTGGGAGATGAACAACCTTGAAGGGTGGGGTGGTCCTAACCCTGACTCATGGTACAGGCAGCAGGAAGCTCTCCAGAAGAGAATCCTGAAGCGCATGAGGGAGTACGGCATGCACCCTGTACTGCCGGGATACAGCGGCATGGTACCTTCAAACGCAAAGGAGAAATTAGGACTTGACGTTGAAGGCGATGGCGTATGGAACGGATACAGGCGTCCTGCCTTCCTGATGCCTACCGATGCGCGATACAACGAGATTGCCGACCTCTACTATAAGGAGCAGAAGGCGCTCTATGGCATTTCCGACTACTACTCGATGGACCCCTTCCATGAGAGTTCTGCCGAGGGAGACATTGACTTTGACGCTGCGGGCAAGGCAGTGATGGGGGCGATGAAGAGAGTCAATCCGAAAGCCACCTGGGTTATACAGGGCTGGACGGAGAATCCGCGTGAGGCAATGGTGAAGAACATGAAGCAGGGCGACCTTCTGATACTTGACCTTTTCAGTGAATGCCGACCGATGTGGGGAATCCCGTCAATATGGAAGAGGGACAATGGCTATATGCACCACAACTGGCTGTTCTGCATGTTGCTCAATTTCGGGGGCAACGTAGGACTTCATGGCAGAATGGACCAGTTGATAGACAATTTCTATCTTACGAAGAACAATCCGCTTGCGGAGAATATCAAGGGCATCGGCCTTACGATGGAAGGGTCGGAGAATAATCCCGTGATGTTTGAGATGATGTGCGAACTGCCTTGGAGAGGGGAGAAGTTTACGAAGGAGCAGTGGATAAGGGAGTATGTGCGTGCGAGGTATGGAGATATCCGGCACAATAATGCCGAACACAGTGGCTGGCTGGAGCATATAGACAGGGCTTGGAGTATTCTTGTGGATGGCATATACAACTGCCCGAAGGGAAACAACCAGCAGGGTGCGCACGAGTCGATATTCTGCAGCCGGCCCGGCCTGAACAACTTTCAGGCATCTTCGTGGAGCAAGATGATGAACTATTATGACCCCCGTTCTACGGAGGATGCTGCAAGGGAGATGCTAAAGGCTGCGGAGAGTTTGCGCGGAAACAACAATTATGAGTACGACCTTGTGGATATTGTGAGACAGGCTGTGGCTGACCGCGCGAGAATTGTGTATCAGCACATCATCGCCGATTTCAAGTCTTATGACAAGCGTGCCTTCAAGAAAGACACTGCGACATTCCTGAACCTTATGCTACTGCAAGACCAACTGCTCGGCACTCGAAGGGAGTTCCGTGTGGGTCGCTGGATAGAGGACGCGCGTAACCTCGGTACGAACAAGGCAGAGAAGGACCTGTACGAGTGGAATGCGCGTGTGCAGATAACAACGTGGGGCAACCGCACTTGTGCGAACAAAGGCAAGTTGCACGACTATGCGCACAAGGAATGGAACGGACTGCTGAAAGATTTCTATTACCCCCGTTGGGAGGCTTTCTTCAAGAGCCTGGACAAGTGCATGAACCGCAAGTTTGAACTGCCACATGGCGGTAACGCCACAACATACGAGGAACTGAAGGCAACGCTTAACAAAGAACAGCCAAGCGGACTGCCAGAGGAGATAGACTTCTACGCTATGGAAGAGCCATGGACACTGCGCACCGAGGAATATTCATCGCAGCCTGTGGGGAGCCCTGTAGATGTGGCAAAGGAAGTGTTTGAGAAAGCCTTAAATAGTGAATAACGAATAATGAATAGTTTGCTACCGCGATGATAGTGAATAACGAATAATGAATAGTGAATAGTTTGCTGCCGCACAGACTATTTATATTAAAACATTGCGGCAGCAAACTATTCTTGCTCTGGCAAGCGGCAAAGCCGCTTACACTATTCGTTGTTCACTTTTCGTTAAAAAGATGAAACGTCTTCTGTCACTTGACATATTGCGCGGCATCACAGTTGCGGGAATGAT
>JABUUG010000216.1 GCA_021443285.1 Bacteroidaceae bacterium | reverse complement strand
AAGATAACAAAAAGAAGGTTTAAGACGAATTGTTCTCTAATGGACTATTTGGGTTTAATCTATACTTTATAGAGTTTGCCGGCGTTATAGTCGGCAAGGGCAGTCTCCTTTATCACCACGTGGAGCTTCTTGCCTGTGGCGTTGAACGGTATCTCATCCACAAAATGGTAGTAGCGCGGACGCTTGAAATTGGCCATGTACGGGCTGTCCTTGCAGAACTCGTCGAGCTCTTCCGGGGTCAGCGTGGCGTCTTTTGCGATGATATATGCCGTAACCACCTGTCCGCGAATCTTGTCAGGCACAGCCGTTACGATGCTGTCCTTCACCTTCGGGTGCACGTTCAGCACAGCCTCCACCTCTGTCGGGTATATGTTCTCGCCCGAAGAGATTATCATGTCGTCTTTTCTGCCAACGATTGTAACGTACTGGTTCTCGTCCCATGTGGCGAGGTCGTTGGTGTAGAAGAATCCGTTGTGGTATTTGCTTTCGGTCTCCACCTCATTGTTATGGTAGCAGTATGGCGACTTAGCCGGCGAACAAATGACCACCTCGCCCACCTCTGTGCCGTCCATAGCGGCAAGGTCATCCGGCGCGGCGCGACGGTCGTCGTATATCTTCACCACACGCACATCGTCATCTACGCACGACGCTCCGGCGGTGCCGGCATTGTCGGGCAGGTCGAACGGGCGGAGGAAGGTGTTCCAGAAGGTCTCGGTGGTGCCGTAGCCGTTGAAGATATTGGGTGTCAGCACGCTCTGGTAGCGTATGCAGGCGTGGCGGTCGAGCGGGCTGCCCATAGTGACGATGCCCTTCAGCGATGTCAGGTCACGCTTCTTCCGCTCCTGCATATCAGCGAGTTCCTCAAGAACGGTAGGCACACCGACTACGAATGTGATGTTATATTCCGATACATACTCAAGGGTCTTTTCCGCATCAAACTTGCCCATGATGACTATTGCCGCTCCCGCGTAGAAGGCCGGGCACGGTCCGGCGCAATGGAGTCCGCCGCGATGGAACCATGGGGTGGTGTTCATCGTAATGTCCTTGAAGCTCATGGGGAAGTGAATCATCACGTCGTGGGCGGAAAGCACCTCGTTGATGCTGGTTAGCGACGACGCCTTGGGCTTGCCTGTTGTGCCGGAGGTGTAGAGGCGTGTGGTCTCGTCGTAGATATTGTACTCACCAGCGATTACCGGCTCTTCGGAAGAAGAGCGCGCAGTGTAGTCGTTATATGACAAAAGCCCTTCAGATGTTTCGCCGTTGATTACGATTATGCGCTTCGGGCTGTATTTAGCTATCTGCAAGGCTTTCAGCGCATTGCCAAGCATGGTGGCACAGACTATAAGCACAATGGGCTTAGAGTCGTCGATGTTGTATGCCATCTCTCCCGGACTCAGGCGGTAGCTGATGGGGCAGAGTACGGAGCGTGTCTTGTGGGCTGCAATGTATGCGAAGGCGAACTCCGGGCAGTTGAGCGTCTGCACCATGATGACATCGCCCTTGCTTATACCGTCGGCTATGAGTGAGTTGCACAGACGGTTGCTGTCGGCATTGAGTTCCGCGTATGTCCATACCTTGTTCTTTTCGGGGAGGATCATTGCGGTGCGCTTCGGATAGCGTCTCACATTGCGCATGAATCCCTCTTTCCAGGTATAGTGGCTTTCAAAAATACGCTTGAAATCTTGTAGCATGTTTTTCAGTTTTTTCTAAAAAAGGAGTTAAGGGAGTCAAAGGAGTTAAGGGAGTTAAAGACATTACCTATGTAGTATGTGTTCATATATTTCCTGAGTATAAGACTTTTGTCTTTAACTCCTTGAACTTCCTTAACTCCTTGAACTCCAAAACCCTATAAAAGGCATTACACACACCTTGTTCTCTGTGCAAAATTATAGAAAACAGGAATGAAAAAATGGCGTTTCTGCGATATTTTTTCGCAAAAACGCCATTTTTATTACTTGAAAATTCCTGTTTTGCACACTCATAATTGTGTGTGTGCAAACTTTTTTTACAAAAAACGGACTATCTTTTCTCGTCGGGATGTGCCAGATAGTAGGCACGCAGGGCTGTTGAACTGACCTTTATGAAGCCCTTTGCGTCTTCCGACGACCATGCCTTGGCTGTCTCGCCGTACTCGCCCAGCTTGTTCTTCACGAGGTCGTTTGGAGAGTCTACGCCCACCGTCTGGAAGCCTAAAGGACGGAGTTCGAGCGTCACCTCACCCGTAACGTTGCGCTGCGACGATGCAAGCATTGCCTCAATGTCGGGCATCACCGGCTCCAGATACTGACTCTCGTGCAGGAACATTCCGTACCAGTTGCTCACCTGGTCTTTCCAGTACTGCTGCCATTTGCTGAGGGTG
>JABUUG010000215.1 GCA_021443285.1 Bacteroidaceae bacterium | reverse complement strand
TGGCTTGCCGGCAACCTTAACGGCAGAACCGAATACTGCCATCTGCTCGCCGTGACCGCCGTATGTGGCGCAACCTGTAACCTCATACTGCTTTACGCCGAACTTCTTTGCGAGAGCCGACTGCAGACGTGTCGAGTCGAGAGCAGCGAGTGTTGTTACCTGACCAGGTTTCAGACCAGAGTAGAGCAGTGTTACAAGACCTGTGAGGTCGGCTGGGTTGAAGATTACTACGACATGCTTGCAGTCTGGGCAGTATGTCTTGATGTTCTTGCCGAGTTCTTCTGCAATCTTGCAGTTGCCAGCAAGGAGGTCTTCGCGTGTCATACCTGCCTTGCGGGGAGCACCGCCGGAAGAGATGATGTACTTGGCGTCCTTGAAAGCCACAGCCACATCAGTGGTGGCGGTGAGGTTCACACCGTCATAACCGCAGTGGAACATTTCTTCCATCACGCCTTCCATACCTGGAGCGTAAACGTCATAGAGACATACATTAGGTGTGAGCTTCATGGTGAGGGCTGTCTGCACCATTGTGGATCCGATGGCGCCGCCGGCACCTACGATAACAAGTTTGTCGTTTGTCAAAAAGTTTGTTGCCATAAATTTATTGATAATTTATTGTTGATTGTTTTTTATATTAATGTGGAGCGATACAACTCAATGTAAGCTTATCAACACTTTGCTGCAAAATTATTAATTTGAGTCAAAACATCTATCTGTTTCAGCGACAATTCTCCTTTTTATTTACAAAATCATGCTTTTCGTTGGCGTTTGTAACCTTTGCTTGACAATTCGCCACTAAGATAATGGCGTTAAAAGTTATTTGCTATTCCAGTCCGCGGTTGCGGAGCAGTGCATCTGGGGATGGCTTGTGTCCCCGGAAACGTACATAGAGTGTCATTGCGTCCTCGCTGTCGCCAGATTCGAGAATGTTCTCGCGGTATGCCTTGGCTGTTGCGGGGTCGAAGATGCCTTTTTCCTTGAAGAGTTCGAACCCGTCGGCATCGAGCACTTCCGCCCAGAGGTAGGTGTAGTAGCCTGATGCATAGCCGTTGCTGCCGAAAATATGGCGGAAATATGGACTGCGGTAGCGATATTCTACCAGTTCTGGTTTGCCGAGCTTCTCCGACACTTTGCGCTCAAAGTCCTTTACGTCAATGTGTTCTGTGTATGGCTGCTTGTGCCATTCGAGGTCGAGCAGTGATGCAGCTGCAAGTTCGGTGGTCATGAAGCCCTGGTTGAATTTTCCTGCAGCCTCCATCTTGGCTATGAGGTCATCGGGCATCGGCTCGCCTGTCTTGTAGTGGTGTGCGTAGTGTTTCAGCACTTCTGGCTCCACTGCCCAGTGTTCGTTTATCTGTGATGGCAGTTCCACCATGTTGCGGTCAATGTTTGTGCCCGACTGTGAACGGTATTCGGCTGTGGTGAACATTCCGTGCATGGCGTGTCCGAACTCATGGAACACCGTCAGCACTTCGTCGAGGGTGAGCAGGGAAGGAGTGTCTTTTGTGGGGCGTGTCATGTTGCCGACGTTGTAGATTATCGGTCGCTCATTGAGTCCGTTGTAGCTTGCCTCGCCCTTGAGTTCGCTCATCCATGCCCCGCCGCGCTTGGTGTCTCTGGGGAAGTAGTCGGTCATGAATATGGAGAGATGTTTGCCCTCGGCGTCCTTCACGTCATAGACGTTTACCTCTGGGTGGTATTTGGGTGCATCGGGCAGGAGGTTGAAGGTTGTGCCGTGCAGTCTGTTTGCTACATAGAAGATGCCGTTCACTACGCTGTCGATGGCGAAATATGGGCGTGTTTCTTCTTCTGATAGGTTGTAGCGGTCTTTCTTTACTTTTTCGGCATAGTAGCTGTAGTCCCATGGCTCTATCTTTATGCCTGCGTTTTCCTTGTCGGCTAGTGCCTGCATATCTGCCACTTCCTCTGCAACCTTCTTCTTTGCAGGCTCCCATATTTTGTAGAGCAGTTCCTCAGCGTTGGCGACAGTCTTTGCCATTACATTGTCGAGCATGAAGTCTGCAAAGCTGTTGAATCCAAGCAGTCGTGCCTTCTGGTAACGGAGGGAGAGAATGGTGTTGATGTTCTCCTCGTTGTTGTATTCGTTTGCGTTAGAGCAGAGGGATGTATATGCCTTGTACATCCGCTCGCGTAGGTTGCGGGAGTCGGCAGAGGCAAGCACAGCCAGTCGGCTTGGGGCGTGTAGTGTGAACGACCATCCCTTGTCGTGCCCTCGTTTTTCCGCTTCTGTCGCGGCGTTCTCAACGACATTGGCGGGAAGTCCTGCAGTCTCCTTTACGTCGTCGGTGTAAATCTCTATGGCATTTGTCTCCTTCAGGATGTTCTGCCCGAAGTTTTTCATTGCCTCTGACAT
>JABUUG010000214.1 GCA_021443285.1 Bacteroidaceae bacterium | reverse complement strand
AGAACGAACCTGTCTTTATCTATGACACGGCAGGCCTGTACACCGACCCTAACTATACGGCAGACCTCAAGAAGGGACTGCCCCGAATGCGCGAACAGTGGATTACGGATCGCGACGACACAGAAATGTTGCCAGAGGTCTCCAGTGAATACGGCAAGCAACGCCTCGCCGACAAAAGCCTCGACCATCTGCGTTTCGAACATATCCAGCTCCCACGCCGCGCAAAGGCCGGCAAGCGCATCACCCAGATGTCTTATGCCAAGGCGGGTATCATCACCCCGGAAATGGAATATGTCGCCATACGCGAAAACATGAACTGCGAGGCACTCGGCATCAAGAGCCACATAACGCCGGAGTTTGTGCGCGAAGAGATTGCACGTGGTCGTGCCGTATTGCCCGCCAACATCAACCACCCTGAGTCAGAGCCGATGATTATCGGCCGCAACTTCATGGTCAAGATTAACACCAATATCGGAAATTCCGCCACTACATCGTCAATCGAGGAAGAGGTGGACAAAGCCGTGTGGTCATGCAAGTGGGGAGGCGACACCCTGATGGATCTCTCAACGGGTGAAAACATCCATGAAACACGCGAGTGGATTGTGCGAAACTGCCCCGTCCCTGTCGGCACTGTCCCCATCTATCAGGCACTCGAGAAGGTGAACGGGCGTGTTGAGGACCTTTCGTGGGAGGTCTATCGCGACACCCTCATCGAGCAGTGCGAACAAGGAGTTGACTATTTCACCATCCATGCCGGTATCCGTCGACACAATGTGCATCTTGCCGACACACGCCTGTGCGGCATAGTTTCTCGCGGCGGGTCTATCATGAGCAAGTGGTGCCTGATCAAAGACCAGGAGTCGTTCCTTTACGAGCATTTCGACGAGATATGCGACATCGTGGCGCAATATGATGTGGCCCTCTCTCTGGGCGATGGACTTCGTCCAGGATGCACCGCCGATGCCAACGATGCGGCACAGTTTGCCGAACTCGACACGATGGGCGAACTTGTGGTAAGAGCATGGGAGAAGGGTGTGCAGGCGTTCATCGAGGGCCCCGGCCATGTGCCGATGCACAAGATACGCGAGAACATGGAACGGCAGCTCGACCATTGCCACGAGGCTCCGTTCTACACGCTGGGCCCCATCGTCACAGACATTGCCCCGGGATACGACCATATCACATCTGCCATCGGCGGCGCACAGATTGCCTGGCTCGGCACCGCCATGCTATGCTACGTTACCCCCAAAGAGCATCTTGCCCTGCCCAACCGCGAGGATGTGCGAAACGGCGTAATCTCCTACAAGATTGCCGCCCATGCAGCCGATCTCGCCAAGGGTCATCCCGGAGCATCGATTCGAGACAACGCCCTCTCCAAGGCACGCTTCGACTTCAGATGGCGCGACCAGTTCCATCTCTCCCTCGACCCCGACCGTGCACTCCAATACTTCGAGGAGGCGGGGCATACCGACGGGGAGTATTGCACCATGTGCGGACCAAATTTCTGCGCAGCAAAACTCACGCATGACTTAAGGAAGCTGTAATTCATGACAACCGAACAGCAACAACGCTATGCGAGGCACCTGGTGTTAGATGGCTTTGGGGCGGAGGGACAGGAGCGGATGCTCACCTCACGGGTACTCATCGTGGGTGCCGGCGGACTGGGTTCACCCATCGCCCTATATCTTGCTGCGGCAGGAGTGGGGACAATAGGCATCATCGATGGCGACGTGGTTTCGCTGAGCAACCTGCAACGCCAGATTATCCATTCCACCGCAGGAGTGGATTGTCCGAAAGCGATGTCGGCGGCAGACCGCATTCATTCGCTCAACCCCGAAGTCCGGGTGGACACCTTCCCTACATTCCTCACCAGGCAAAACGCTTCCGACATCATTTCCCGTTTCGACTATGTAATTGACGGCACAGACCATTTTGCGCCGAAATACCTCATCAACGACACCTGCGTGCAGTTGGGCAAACCCTTCACGATGGGAGGCATTTCCCGCTATCAGGGGCAGGTCATGACTCATGTGCCCGGGTCTGCCTGTTACCGCTGCCTTTTCGACGAGCCGGTAGTGTCCGGCGACACCGACAGCTGTGAGGCGACTGGAGTGTTGGGTAGCATTGCCGGCATATGCGGCACCCTGATGGCGACCGAGTGCATCAAGTATTTTGTCGGTGTGGGCGAACTGCTCACCGACGCATTGCTCACCTTCGATGCCCTCACGATGCAGTTCCATACCATGCGGTTCCAGCGAAACCCTGAGTGCCGCGTATGCGGACAATGCCCATCCATTGACAGTACATACAATATCTATTAATCATGAAGTTAAAGGAGTTAAAGAAGTTAAAGGAGTTAAAGGAGTTAAAGAAGTTAAAGGA
>JABUUG010000213.1 GCA_021443285.1 Bacteroidaceae bacterium | reverse complement strand
ACCGGACTTTATTTCGTTTCTTGATTTCACGCTCGGCCGCTCGGCCTTTGGACGCTTTCACAAAGCGAAGCGACTGAAAGAATTCAGGCAAGCTTCATTGCACTCGCTTAATCGGAACTTTAGATAAGTTCCTCACGCTCAGCAATCAAAGCAAGCTTCATTGCACTCGCTTAATCGGAACTTTGTGTTGCGTTGTAGTTTATCTTTAGCGTGCTGGTTTTGCGCAGTTCGTTTTTCACCTGATTGACGACGCCCATCCTCGCCTTCCTGTCTGCCTTGAATGCTATTTGCAGTGAGCTGCCACTCTCGCTGTCCATACTGCCCATGTACTGTTTCATCACATCGTTTATCTGCGGAATAGACACAAGCGAGTTCTCTATCTGCACCCTGCCCTCTGCATCCACATAGACATGGATGACGGAGTTGCTTTTTTTCATCTTCGTAAGCTGCTGACCTTCTGGCAGTTGGTATTGAAGTTTCAAATCTACACTGCGCATATGGGTCACAAGAAAGAAGAAGAAGAGTATGGTGAAGATGAGGTCGGGCAGCGCTGCTGTGTTCAGATCGGGCAACGACCTCTTGGGTCTTTTGAACATTATCGTATTCACTGTTTGGGGCCTTTCTCCGCTATACGCTGCGGATACATTTTCCTTATTTTCGCCTTTTGTTCGTTGTTCAGGTTCAGGAAACTGGTTTTGTATTTCTTCTGCGCACAGGTCTCCCTTGTGTCCCGATAGGCAAGTATCAACTGGTTTTGGAGGAAGAAGTAGTGCTCATACTCGGCAGAGTCAGAGACCTCAAGTGTCAAGACGTGTTTCTTCGGCTGCGAACAGGTGGTCAGGAATTTCACGACACGCTCTTTGATGAGCTTATTTTCGACCGCTTCATCCTCAATCATTGTCCTGCCATCCCCCGTCAGGCGTATTTCCAGAATGTTGCTCTTGTCAATCTCTGTAATCTTCTCAACCTTTGTCTCTTCAAGTTTCGGCAGCTGTCGCGGCAGTCCCTTGTCCTGATCCATGGATGTAACCATGAGGAAAAAGACGAGGAGGATGAAGGAGATATCAGCTGTACACGTCGTGTTCAGTCCAGGCACCTTCCGGCTTTTGTTTCTATGGAAATTGAAGTCCAAGGAAAAATATGTAATTGGTTATTGCTTGTTCTGCTTCCTGAGCATCAGTGTCCGGCAAAGCATTGCCACAACAGCAACGGCAGCAATACCCATCATTACGAAGAGGAACGCTATGAGCGTACCTGTCAGCACAGGTGCCTCCGTCTGGTCAGCAATGTCGCCTACGGTTTCGCTTCCCGCAACGTAGAAGAGAATGAACACAAAGAGTGTGATGCCAATCAATGCATACAATGTATAGCTTGAGAGCTTCTCTGGCGAAATTTTGTTTTTAAGCATTGCTGATTTTACTATGTTTGCTCTTGGTTATTATGTCCATAATCGTGATGGCAGACTCCTCCATCTGGCAGGTGAGGTGCTCTATTTTCGAGAGTATGAAGTTGTAGAACACCTGAAGGATGACTGCCGTGGCTATACCGAAGATTGTTGTAATGAGGGCCACTTTCATTCCGCTTGCCACAACCGTCGGGTTTGTATCTCCCGCATTCTGTATATCGTTGAATGTGAGTACCATACCGATAACCGTGCCGAGGAATCCGAGAGACGGGGCAATGGCAATGAAGAGCGTAATCCACGAGCAGCCTTTGTCGAGGTTTGCAGCCTGCACAGAACCGTAAGAGGCGATACTCCTCTCTATATCCTCAACAGACTCATCCTTCCTCAACAGTCCTTGATAGCAGATAGACGCCACTGGCCCATAGGTATTCCGGCAGAGTTCCTTCGCACCTTCGACATCCCCAGCCTCAACTTTTTTCTCAATATCTGATAGCAGTTTCTTCGCATTTGTTTCAGAAAGAGAGAGATAAACGATGCGCTCAATACAGAATGCCAGTCCGAGGGCGAGACAAAGGGCAACGGTGGACATGAAATACGGGTTGCCATCAATAAAAAGCTGCTTGAGCGACCAGTCTTGCACCACTTCTTCCGGAGCCTCTCCCTGAGCATACAGAGTTAAGCAGAATATACAGAAGAATGCAGTAAGAAGTGTTTTTTTCATTTTTCAATATTCACTATTCGCGGTATTCAATTGTGCAAAGGAACACATTTATTATATATAATCGCCATAATTACATGCTTTTTTTGAGCCCACATCATCTTGTGCTTGATTTTTATGAGAAAAGCGGCGGGTATGCAACCGTCAGAATAAAACGCAGAGAAACAGAACAAGAATAGCAGAGACAGTAGCATTAATACACATCAGACTGTAAGCAAAAACGCATATTTCACTTACAATACGAATTTTTAGTCATCACAGAATTATTCTGGAAACACAGC
>JABUUG010000212.1 GCA_021443285.1 Bacteroidaceae bacterium | reverse complement strand
TGATAACCTTTGAGTAAGCGCGACCATCCTTTGAACCTTCGTGGAGGGTAGCGACGGTTTTCTTTGCCATTTCTTATTGCTTTAAGTGTGCACTGCAAGAGTGCCCTGTGGTTAGTTTACTTAATCTCCTTGTGTACGGTCATGCGCTTGAGAATCGGGTTGTACTTCTTCAGCTCAAGACGCTCCGGGTGGTTCTTGCGGTTCTTTGTAGTTACATAGCGTGATGTTCCGCCGAGACCGCTTTCCTTCATTTCTGTGCATTCGAGCACTACCTGTACTCTGTTGCCTTTAGCTTTCTTTGCCATTGCGGTTATTCTCCTATTACTTTAATGTCCTTGTAGTCGCAATAACCCTTGGCAACTGCCTGCTTGAGGGCTGCATCAAGACCGAGTTTGTTGATAAGACGAAGACCGGCTGCGCTGATCTTCAGTGTAATCCAGCACTGCTCCTCAACATAGTAGAACTTCTTTGTGAAGAGGTTTACGTTGAATCTCCGCTTTGTGCGGTGCTTCGAGTGGGAAACGTTATTGCCTATCTGGGCTGTCTTTCCCGTAATCTGACATATCTTTGACATTGTCTTAGATTTTGTGATTTAGTAACTACTTATTCCAAACAGGGTGCAAAATTACAAATACTGCTGTGTGCAGCAAACTTTCGTATGCCTTTTTTTGTTTCAAGCCTTTCTTTGGGAAATCTTTTTGACTTATTTTAAGCAGAGTGTCAGGCTTGTATGCTCATTTCTGAACAAACTTGGTTGCGGAATAGCTCCCCTTGCCGTCCTTCATTACCTTTATGTAGCAGCCTTTTTCCTCCGGGCTGCCCACTCTCACGCCGTTCATGTTGTAGAACACTGCCTCGCCTTCTGCAATATCTCTTGAAATGCCGTTTATGGCTGTCGGCACATACTCCGGATAATACTCTTCTACAGCCGATTCCGCATCTGCGTTCTGCGCTTTCACGATATGCTCCACGAGCGAGTTTGCATAAACCTCAATGTTCGTGTAGTAGCCTTTCTTGTCAATAGTGTAGAGTGCGGCATCCGAAGCGTCGTTTGGATTCAGTCCATTTGCGGTTTCCCATTCGTCTGGTATGCCGTCGTTGTCTGTGTCAAATCCTGCCGGACGCGATTCGCCTTGTGTGCGGACAGAGTACGCTCCTTGGTCTGAAACGAGGTCTATGAGTCCCGCTTGCTTGGTGATGCTGCCTGTATATGTGGCTTTCCCGGATGCCACTTCTTCGGCATATCGCTCATCCACCATGTCCTTTGCCAACGACGCCCCTGCATAGGCGCAAACCTTTTCGTAGGCATTCACGGCAGTGTGGGTGGTTACGGGCGCCATCTGCACCTCTTCGGTGAGTTTTATCTGGATTGTTGCGCCTTTCCCCTGTCCGTAGAATCCGAGAGTGTCTGTGCATTCAAACTTCCCGTTGTCGGTAGATACGCCTTTCCAGTCGTAGTCAGCGCCATAACCGTTCACGTAGTTTCCTTTAACGTAATAGCGTGAGTAAAGGCCGTAAAACTCTGGGTGGCTTGAGTCTGAGTTGCTCTTGTTCGCAAGTGTACACTGCGTTACACGGTTCTTGTTCTTCGTCGAAGGGCCGCTCTTGTAGTAGTTGTTCACCATGTTTATGTAGCCGCCGCCCGGTCCGCCGTAGCATCCGTTGCCTTTGCCCCAGTTGAACATCACGCAGTTGCGGAAATCCACGCGCTCTGCCTGTACGGTGTTCTCATACTCGCTCTTGTCATATCCGTCCCATCCGTAGCGTGCGCCGTTGAAACGGGGGGTGCGGTTCTGCATGTGGCACAGCAGGTTGTGGTGGAAACTCGCGCCTTTGCCGCCCCATATGCCACCAAAGCCGTGCTCGTCTTTGCCGTGGCCTGCATTGTGCAGTGCCTCGCCTATGGTGCACCACTGCATTGTGAAGTTGCGGTTGTCGTAGAACGAAGCCACCTCGTCAATGCTCCAAGAGAACGAGCAGTGGTCGAGGATGATGTTGTTGTAGTTTCTCGCCCAGATGGCATCGGCACCGTCGTTCACGTCCACCTCCTGTCCTCTGCGGCAGCGTATAAAACGGATTATGATATTGTCTCCTTTGGGGCGCAACGTGTAGTAGCGCAGTGTTATGCCCTCGCCGGGAGCTGTCTGTCCGAGAATCGTTGTGTTCGACTTGATTACAAGTTCTGATTTCAGTTCAATGACACCGCTGACGTCAAAAACGATGATTTTCTTTGAAGTGGAGTTCACTGCGTCACGCAGCGACCCCGTGCCAGAATCGTTGAGGTTTGTTACGTGAATCACGTTTCCGCCCCGTCCTCCGGTTGTGGTGTAGCGGGCAAAGCCCTCTGCTCCTGGGAATGCAGGCGCTTCTTGGGCATAGACCCCCATACCGCAGCAAAGGGAGAACAGCGCTGATAGGAAGAAAGACTTGTTC
>JABUUG010000211.1 GCA_021443285.1 Bacteroidaceae bacterium | reverse complement strand
GATGTCGTTTTAAGAAGTCTCAAACGAGATTAGATGGAAATCGAACAAATGCGAGAGGCGTTGCTCCTTCTGCTCAGGGCCGGACTTGGAGAAAACATCGATACTTCTTTGCCGGATATGACCTCGTCTGGCTGGCAGTCTGTTCTCAAATTGGCGGCAAGTCAAAATGTACTGCCGATTGTATATGACGGTTTCAAGCGATATCACGAGAAGTTTGGCTCTGATTGTTCGAAAGAAACAAAACTGAGTCTGTTCTCAGCATCACAGCAGGCGGATAAAATCTACTCCTCTCATTTAAATGCTATTCAATCTCTAACAAAGTTTTTTTCTGAACACGGCATTAGAACTATGGTCCTGAAAGGGTACGCACTATCGTTGTGCTATCCTAATCCATGCCGTCGCCTTTGTGGGGATATAGATATATACCAATTCGGGGACTATAAAAAGGCAGACGAGTTGGTAGAGTCGTATATCGGAAAATCTATAGACAGGACGCATCACCACCACACAGTCTATGTCTGGCAGGGAATAACTGTTGAAAACCATTATGACTTTGTCAATGTCCACGCACATAAGTCTTCTGCCCGGCTGGAGAGGCAATTCAAACAATTGGCGGCAGACTCATCGGAATGTGTAGGGGATGTGTATCTGCCATCGCCCAATCTTCACGCTTTGTTCCTGTTGCGTCATACCGGGGCTCATTTTGCGGGAGAAAGTATTACCTTGCGCCATCTGCTTGACTGGCTTCTTTTCTGCAAAAAATATGGCGAAGAAGTGGATTGGGAATATATAGAGCGTTGTGCGAAAGAGTCGGGTTGCGACACGTTTATGCGCTGCTTGCAGTCGTGCTGTGACAGGTTGATGGGCAGACCGTATGAAAACATCCCGCTTGCGGAGCGTATGTGGAACGACATCCTGCAGCCGGAGTTTGATGAGGCCGCCCCTCGTAACTGGCGGCGCATCCCATTCAAGGCCCGCCGTTGGTGGCACAACCGTTGGAAGCATCGTATGGTGTATAGCGAGACCCTCATAGGGCAGTTGCTCACGCTTACCTACAGTCACATACGGCGGCCGAAGTGTTAACTCGTAGTAAAAAGAATATGTATAAGCATTTTTTTAAGCGTCTATTCGATTTTTGTATCGCCCTGACCGCACTGCTGCTCATCGGGTGGTTTCTGATTATCATTGCCATTTGGCTGCATTTTGCCAACAAAGGGGCCGGTGCGTTTTTCTTTCAGGAGCGACCGGGAAAGGATGGGAAGATATTCCGGGTGGTGAAGTTCAAGACGATGACGGACGAGAGGGACAGTGAGGGGAACTTGCTGCCTGATGAGAAGAGGCTGACACCAGTGGGTCGGTTCGTGCGTTCCACCTCGATTGACGAGCTGCCGCAGTTGTGGAATGTGCTTGTGGGCGACATGGCGCTGATAGGTCCGCGTCCTCTGCTTGTGCAGTACCTGCCGCTGTATAGCAAGGAGCAGGCGCGGCGCCATGAGGTTCGCCCGGGTATTTCGGGCTGGGCGCAGTGTCACGGCAGGAACGCTATCAGTTGGACACAGAAATTTGAGTACGATGTATGGTATGTTGACCATGTGAGTCTTATGACAGACCTCAAAGTTATATTCATCACGATAAACAATGTGCTTCGGCGCAAGGACATAAACTCTGCCACCGCAGCAACGATGGAGGCATTTAACGGTAACAACTAAAACACTAAGACTAAATGAAAGATATTGCAATATATGGTGCAGGCGGTTTCGGTCGCGAGATAGCTTGCCTTATAAAGAGAATTAATGATGCGGCGAAGGAGCCTGTGTGGAATCTTGTAGGATATTTCGAAGACGGCGTAGAACCAACGGAGGATTTTCCCTATGCTCCTGTACTTGGAGGTATGGACAAGGCAAATTCATGGAGCACGCCGCTGGATGTATCGATTGCCATTGGCACACCGAGGATTATTGAGATTATCGTTAATAAGATAGCCAATCCCAATATCAGTTTCCCCAATGTCGTATCGCCAGATTTGATTTTACTCGATAAGGACAGTTGCACCATGGGACGAGGAAACATCATTTGTACGGGCTGTCTGTTTAGTTGCAACACAAAGATTGGCGACTTCAACCAGTTCAATGGATTTATTACCGTGGGGCATGATGCCAGCATAGGGAATTACAATTCGTTTATGCCTGGAGTGAGAGTTTCTGGCGAGGTAACTATCGGAAACAAGAATTTCTGGGGCTTCAATAGTGGCATCTTACAGCAGAAGTCGGTTGGCGACAATGTTACCATCGGCGCTGGCAGCATTCTTTTCAGAAAGCCAAAAGACGGTTGCACTTATATGGGAGTGCCCGCAAGTATGATAAAATATTAAATCAATCACTTTTATAATTACAATTATGGAAATCAAAGAATTTATTGAAAATTTCGCAGCGCAGTTTGATGAAACTGAGGCTGAAGTATTCACCGCAGAGACAGAG
>JABUUG010000210.1 GCA_021443285.1 Bacteroidaceae bacterium | reverse complement strand
GTCCTTTAACTTCCCTTAACTTCCGCGCCGTAGGCGCATAACTTCCTTTAACTTCATAATATTAATATGCCTTTTCGTGTACGCCTGCTACTGCCCGTCCGCTTGGGTCGTTCATGTCTTTCCATGCGGCGTCCCATTCCAGTGCGATGGCTGTTGAGCATGCCACGCTTGCCTCGTGTGGTACACTCTTGGCGGCACTTTCACTGGGGAAATGCTCCTCAAAAATGCTGCGATAGTAATATTCCTCTTTGCAAAGCGGTGTGTTGACAGGGAATCGCTCTGCTGCGTGCGCCATCTGTTCATCAGAGACCGCCTCAGAGGTAATCTTTTTCAGGGTGTCAATCCAGCTGTATCCCACTCCGTCGCTGAACTGCTCCTTCTGCCTCCATGCAATTTCTTCGGGAAGCATGTCGGCAAATGCCTCGCGGACAATGCGCTTTTCCATTGTTTTTCCAGGACACATCTTGGCTGTGGGGTTGGTGCGCATCGCCACATCAAGAAACTCTTTGTCCAGGAATGGCACACGACCTTCTACGCCCCATGCAGACAAACTCTTGTTTGCTCTCAGGCAATCGTAAAGATGCAGTTTGGACAACTTCCTTACCGTCTCTTTGTGGAATTCCTCTGCCGAGGGCGCTTTGTGGAAATAGAGGTAGCCGCCAAAGATTTCGTCGGCTCCTTCACCCGACAGCACCATCTTGATTCCCATAGATTTGATTACTCTGGCGAGCAGGTACATCGGGGTTGATGCGCGCACGGTGGTTACGTCATAAGTCTCAATATAGTAGATGACATCCCTGATAGCGTCAAGCCCCTCCTGGATGGTATAGTTTATCTCGTGGTGAACGGTTCCGATATGCTCCGCTACGAGACGTGCCTTTGCCAAGTCAGGGGCACCTTTCAGGCCTACAGCAAAGGAGTGGAGGCGTGGCCACCAAGCCTTACTTTGGCTGTTGTCTTCAATGCGGTGTTCTGCATATTTCTCCGTAATGGCGCTGATGACACTGCTGTCCAAGCCACCCGAGAGAAGCACACCATAGGGTACGTCGCTCATCATCTGGCGCTTGACCGCACCGCGCAGGGCCTGACGTATCTCTTCGCTGCTGGCTTCATTGTCCTTTACCGCTTCATAGTCAAACCAGTCGCGTTTATACCAGCGTTTCATGCCTGGTTCCTCACTCCAATAATAATGGCCCGGCAGGAAAGGCTCATACCGGTCGCATTGTCCCTCAAGTGCCTTCAATTCACTTGCCACATATACCTTTCCGTCGTTGTCATAACCTATGTAAAGAGGTATCACACCGATTTGGTCGCGTGCTATGAGAAATGCATCCCGTTCTTCGTCATAGAGGGCAAAGGCAAAGATGCCACTGAGGTCCTCTAAAAAGTCAATGCCCTTTTCTCGGTAGAGAGCCAGGATAACCTCGCAGTCGCTGCCAGTTTGGAAGTCATACTTCCCTTCATACTGTTTGCGTATGTCCTGATGGTTGTAAATTTCGCCATTGACTGCGAGTATTTGTTTCCTGTCGGTAGAGAAAAGTGGCTGCCTGCCGCTCTCCGGGTCCACGATGCTCAGTCTCTCATGGGCCAAAATAGCAGTCTCTCCACAGTAAATGCCGCTCCAGTCGGGACCACGATGACGAATCTTCTGACTCATACGCAGTGCCTTCTCCCTTAATGCCGGAGTTTGCTCCTTGATGTTGAAAATAGATGCGATTCCACACATAATTTTAATGATTTTAGTTTGTATTGGTCTGTTGTAAAAATATAAAGTCCCTAAAAGAAGAGGGCAACAGCTCAAGTGAGAGCCTTGCCCTTTTACCTGATACCTTCTTTTGTCTTGGTTAGTCCTGACATTTGCCTCTTTCACTTTCAATTGCGCCGCAAAAGTAACGCGATTGTTTCAAACCACAAAGCAAAATGATATAAAATGTTATAAACTATTACCAAAATGACCCGTGGGTCGCCTTTAATAGATTTCAATCAAGACGGCAACTTGTCGGATAACGGAAGTGTATCTTACAGCAGGTTATATTAAGGCAGGTTCTATAAATCTACGCGGATGTGGGGACAGAGTTCTAAAACACAACAACTAAAAGTGCAGATTTGACAAAATAGTCGCATCGGCAAGACAGGGGGAGGATGTATGTCAGAGAGCGGCTGCGGAGGTCTCAATCAGAATCTTCAGGAACTCACTGTCCTTCAGGATTTTACATACAGTACATAATGATACGGAAAATAAAGGGCATGTTTAGGTATGCTAAAAGGCATACTTACGCACCGTAAATGGTATATTTAGACATGCTAAATGGCATATTTAGATATAACAAGAGGCATATACAGTTGGCAGGAGGGGATCCCCGGCACCTTTTCGTCCGCAGATTTGACGAAATAGTATCAGTCGGCAACTCCAGTTATTTATGGAGTTAAAGGAGTTAAAGAAGTTAAAGAAGTTAAAGGAGTTAAAGAAGTTAAAGGAGTTA